>CAUJEQ010000016.1 GCA_963169135.1 Chloroflexota bacterium | reverse complement strand
TCGAAGGCGAGCGGGCCTTCGCGCTGTTTCACCACCAGGTGGCTCGACCAGGCGAAGTTCTCTTCCTCGCCCGTCTCGCTCCGGTAGCCCAGGCCGATTCGCCGGGTGCGCAACGTCGAGAGCGACGCGAACACCGGCTTCCCACCTTCGAACACGCGCGCGATAGCAGCGTGCTCTTCCGGGGTAAGCGCGATCGGCTCTGGCCTGGTTGAGCTTGGAGCTGGTGTCGTCATTCCTTCGTAACCTCCACGAAAACGCCACGGTCGACAGGCACGGGCTGCCAGCCGAAAGGCAGGTAACGGAGATGCCCGTAGCGGCTCACCAGGTGAAGCCACTTCACCATCCCCGGTTCAACTTCGTTTGCGCCCTTCCAGTCCGCGAACATGTGCGGCTCCCAGCCGTTGTACACGATCAACTGCCCGGGCCTCACCCGGGGCGACACCCTGGCACGGATGGTGTAGCTTCCGCGATCGTTGCTCACGCGCACCAGGTCGCCATCGCAGATCTTCCGCGCGCCCGCGTCGCGGCTGCCGATGATCGCCAGCGGTTCGCCGCGGTGCGTGCCCGCCAGGATGGAGTTGCCCATGGCAGAAGCGTGGACGGTCCAGCGCGAGTGTCCGCTGGTGACGAGTAACGGGTAATTGCCCCCAATCGCCGGGTTCTCCTTGTGGCAGGGCAGGTCCTCACCCGCCTCCGCGAACCAGGGATGGTCGATCAGGAACTGCGCCCGGTGGGTGAGGGTGGGGAAGGGCACACCGTCCTCCACATGCCACTCGAATGCCGTCACCGTCCGGTCTGGCTCCACGTTGGCCGCGAGCGAGAGCCCTGGAGCGAACATCCCGAGGCCGGAGAAGCGCACCGTCCCGAGTTCGCGCAGCGAGTCCAGCCCGCTGTTCTCGGGAAGGGTCCCGGCCTCGATGCTGTCCCGCAGCCACTCGTCCAGCACGGTCTCTTCGTTGTCGAAGGCGCCGTTGGCCGTGAATGCGTCACCGAGGTTGTCCAGCCGCCGGGGCTGGCGCCGCCCGTCCAGGTATTCGGTGACGCCCTGTTCGACCGAGCGCTCCTGCATCTTTCGCGAAAGCGCCTTGAAGATCTCCCACTCAGTCTTCGATTCGCCGGCCGGCGGCCGTGCCGCGTCAGAAAAGCCAACATGGAATGAGTGGGTGATCGCGTACTGCAGGTTCGGCCGCTCGTACTGCATCGCCGCCGGGAGCAGGATATCTGCCTGGAGCGCCGTCGCGCTCATCCGGTTCTCGACGACCACGACCTTTTCGAGCTTCGGCCAGAGGTTCTCGAGGAGCGTATCGGAACCGCCGCGCTGCCGCCGGATCGGGTTGGTGGCCACGATGAACAGCACCTGCGGGTCCGTCGAGGGACCCGGCTTCACCAGGCCGCCCCACCACCCGCGCCGGGTCGCATCGGAGACAAAGTCCTCGAACGTCCGGCCCATCCTCTCGTCGGACCATTCCGCCGTATTCCAGGTGTCCTTGTAGCCGCAGTGGTAGAAGTGGAAGAACGCCGGCGGGCTCGCCGTCCCGGCCGCCACACCCCGTTGGAGGAGCTCGTAGCCGAGGATCTCGTCCGAGGCTTCCGGGTCCTGTGAGCGCAACGCCTCCAGGGCGCCATCCAGGCCGTCCATCACCCGGATGGTCTCGGCCACACCCCGCTTCTGCTTCATGCCGAAGAGCATGTACCCGTCGAGACCGGCCAGCGCGAGGCCCTGGATACCGGTGCCGGGCCGGCCCCAGTTGCCCGTGAGCGCGAGCAACAGGCACATCGCCCGCTCCATCAGGTCGCCGTGGTAGTACTTCGGCGTGTTGAAGCCTTCGATGATCTTGGTCTTCTTACGGGCGACGTCCCGGGCCAGGCCGCGGATGACCTCGGGGTTCATCCCGCAGATCTCCCCGGCTGCCTCCGGCGTGTACTCCTTGAGCCGCTCGCGCAGGATCTCCCACACCGTCGTCAGCTCGAGCGCGCTCCCATCCGTGCCGGTCGCCGTGTACGTACCTTCGAGCGCCGGGACCGACTCTTCCAGCTCGAGGGTGCCGCGCGGGGCCAGGTCGATCTCCCCGCTCGCCTCGTCGAACCAGAAGAACTGGTCCTCGCGTTCGCCGCTCATGAACTCCGGTCCGCGCAGGAAGCGCCGGGTGGCCTTGTGCACCAGCAGCGGCAGGTCCGTCTGCGACTGCACGAAGGCCCGGTTGTACAGTCCTTCCTCGATGATCACGTGGCACATCGCCAGCGCGAACGCGGCGTCGGTAGCCGGCCGGATGGACATGAACTGCTCGGCCATCAGTGCCGAAGGGCTGTAGTCGGGCGCGATGCACACCACCTGCGACCCGTGATAACGCGCTTCGGTGATGAAGTGCGCGTAGGGGATCGACGTGTAGGACGGGTTCGAGTGCCAGATGAGGATGAGTTCCGAGTGGAACGTGTCGTCCCAGGAGCTGGCACACGAAAACTTGCCAAAGGTGATGTGGTGTCCCACCGGCAAGTCATTGATGAGCCCGTTCGCGTCGAGGGTAGTCGCCCCCAGCAGGCCCGCGAAGCGCAAATAGGCCGCCTGTGCCAGCAGGCCGCCCTCCACCGTCTCTTCGAAGACGATCGATTCGGGCCCCTCGAAGTCAATCGCTTCGATGAGCACGTCGGCTACCTCGCTCAGCGCTTCGTCCCAGGAGATGCGCTCCCACTCGCCCGATCCCCGCTCTCCCTTGCGCCGCATGGGATACAGGAGCCGGTCGGGCGAATCGAGTTGCACGCTCCACGCGCTGCCCTTCTGGCAGCTCATGGGGTTCATGTCCGGCACGCCGTCTTCAATCTGCTTGTAGACGGCCGCCGGCTCTTCGAAAAGGATCTCCCCATCGCGCGAATACACCCGGTAGGGACACGTCGCCAGGCAGTTGAGGCAGTGTGTCCCGAACGTGGCGCGTTCCCAGCTCCAGCGCTGGCGATATTGGGAAGCTGTTGTGGGGTTCATGGCTTCACCTTGGTGCAGGGTTCCGGGCGCCTCAGCTTGCAAGGGCGCCCGCGACATAGTTCGCATCAGCGGCGACAAACCCCCCGGCAGTGGCCGTCACCCACTCCCAGTACGGCCAGGTCCCCGCTGAACTCGTCTTCTCCACGAGCTTCGGTACCCACGTGCTGAGCTGGCGCTCCAGGAAGTCGTGCTGGGCCCGCCGGTACGACGTCTGCAACCGCGGCGAAGACGAAACCGCTTCCTTGAAGGTCAGGTACTTCATGAACTCCAGCTCCGTCGCCAGGTGGTCGGCCGGGCGCGGGTCCTCGGCCGAAGTGCTCAGGCCAAAGTACTCGTAAAAACGCACGACTTCTTCCAGGCGCTGCATCCGGTCGCCCGCATAGGCGCCACCGTAAAGCGAGGCCGCCGGGCCGCTCCCGTTGCCGATCTCGAATACGCGCAGGAACTCCGCCTGGAAGTCCTCCTGGCTCACCGAAGCATCGACCGAAGCACCGCCAAAGTCGAACGCGAACCCGAGAAGCTTGCCCGCATCTGCCAGCTCCTTGCCCCACGTCCCCGCGACGGCGCCTTCGTAGATGTCGCGATCAGGCACCGAGGTCAGCCGCGCGAGCAGCTGGTAGACCCCGGTCCGGGCCGTTATTTCGTTATCCGGCAGTTCCGTCTCTGGCATCTGGCCGCCATCGACCTGCAAACCGGCGAGAGAGTAGACAAACACTTCAGCCTCACAAGAAATGACGTCGCACATGATCCAGGGCTACTTTCTAGCCGATTGAATCGATTGGGACGAAGTCGGAGCGATCAAGAGTCGCGGGATCGACCGTGAACGGGCCGAGGAG
>CAUJEQ010000015.1 GCA_963169135.1 Chloroflexota bacterium | reverse complement strand
CTCGCGCGTGCCCTCGCGCTCTCCCCCGAAGACCGCTTCGCCGCTGCCGCCGCCTTCGGGACGGCGCTCCGCCGGGTGCCGCTCACCCCCGCCCAGCCCGCGCACGTCGTCGCGCCACCCGGCCGTCCTCCCCAGCTCCGTCGGCGCCAGCCAACCGCTCGCGTGCGGCGGGGGGCGGTCAGACAGGACTCGGGCGGTGTGACCGGAGCGACCATGCTCGTGGTCATCGGCATTATCCTCATCGCCATCGGCGTTGGGGCGGCGGCCGCCATCTTCCTGGCCAACTACCAAGACGGGGGCGCGCCCGGACCTACACCAACGCCAACCACCGAGCCCGCGACCGTCACTCCATCACCCGAGCCCGAGGCAACCGCCACGCCCACGCGCCAGCCTTCCCCCTCGCCAAGCCCCACTCCGAGGCCGAGCCCGTCACCCACTCCCACGCCCACCGCGACGGAGCCGCCACCCACCGAATCGCCGACACAGACCACCCCGGGGCCAACTTCACCCCCGACCATCGACCCGACCTCAACCCCGACGCCGTCTGCGACGCCCTGAGGCGGCGATGGGAAAAAGAGAAAGGGCTGCCAACCGGCAGCCCTTTCTCTTTTTGCGTTGTGACTCGCCGCTACACGCGGTGGCACCAGACCCAGTGCTCCTTGTCGGCCGTACCGACATTCCGCCAATCTGGCTGCCGCGAGCGGCATTCATCGATGGCGATCGGGCAGCGCGTATGGAATACACAGCCGCTCGGCGGGCGCAGCGGGCTCGGCACGTCGCCCAGGAGGATGATGCGCTCGCGCTGACGCTCCACCTCGGGGTCCGGGATGGGCACGGCCGAAAGAAGAGCCTTCGTGTACGGGTGCAACGGGTTCTCGAAGATCGAGTCCCGGTCCGTCAGCTCCATCATGTGGCCGAGATACATCACGCCGACGCGGTCGCTGATGTGGCGGACGACCGAGAGGTCGTGCGCGATGAACAGGTACGTCAGGTTGAACTGGTCCTGCAGGTCCTGGAGCAGGTTGATGATCTGCGCCTGGATGGACACGTCCAACGCCGAGACAGGCTCATCGCAGACGATGAAGTCCGGCTCGACCGCCAGCGCCCGGGCGATGCCGATGCGCTGCCGCTGGCCGCCCGAGAACTCGTGCGGGAAGCGGTTGGCGAAGTAGGGGTTCAGGCCCACCGTCTGGAGCAGGTTCTGGACGCGCTCCTTCTTCTCCTTGCCGCCGGCCAGCTTATGGATGGTCAGGGGCTCGCTGATGATGCTGCCGACCGACATACGCGGGTTTAGACTCGCGTACGGGTCCTGGAAGATCATCTGCATCTTCCGGCGGAAGCGGCGAAGCTCGCCGCCCTTCACCTTCGTCAGGTCGGTGCCTTCGAAATTGACCTTTCCGGCAGTCGGCCGGGTCAACTGGAGGATTGCCTTGCCGGTCGTGCTCTTGCCGCAGCCCGATTCGCCCACGAGCCCGAGGGTCTCACCGCGGCGGACCTCGAAGCTCAGGCCATCGACGGCACGGACATCAGCGACCTTGCGCTGGAAGATCACGCCCGCGGTGACGGGGAAGAAGACCTTGAGGTCTTCGACCTCGACAAGGGTTTCGCCGACGGTGCCGGTCCGCTGGCGGGCACTCGAGCTAGTTTGCTGCGCCAACTGGCACCTCCCGATGAACGCGTTCCGCTTCCCAGCACGCTGCATAGTGCTTCTCGGCGACCAGGTTGAAGGGCGGGTATTCCTCTGTGCAGCGGTCGACTCGCCACCCGCAGCGGGGGTAGAAGGGACACCCGGGCGGCAGGTGGGCGAGGTCCGGTGGTAGGCCCTCGATCGGGACCAGCTTCTCTTTCCGCGTTTCGTCCAGGCGCGGGACCGAGTTCAGCAGCCCAACCGTGTAAGGGTGCTTCGGGTTGCCGTAAAGCTCCGTCGCCGAGGCTGTCTCGATCACCTTGCCCGCATACATCACGTTCACGCGGTCGGCGTACCGGGCTACCACGCCCAGGTTGTGCGTGATGATGATCACGGCCGTCCCGAACTCCCGGCTCAGGCGGCTCATGACGTCCAGGATCTGTGCCTGGATGGTCACGTCCAGTGCGGTCGTCGGCTCGTCCGCCAGCAGCAGCTTCGGGTTGCAGCTCATCGCCATCGCGATCATCACGCGTTGGCGCATACCGCCCGAAAACTGGTGCGGGTAGTCGTCGAGGCGATTGCGCGCCTCGGGGATGCCTACCATCTCCAGCAGCTCGGCGGCGCGGTCGCGTGCGGCCTTGCCGTGAAGGTCCATGTGGAGCTCCAGGGCTTCGGTCATCTGCCGGCCGATCGTCAGCACCGGGTTCAACGAGGTCATTGGCTCCTGGAACACCATGGCAATCTCGTTGCCGCGGATCTTCCGGATCTCGTCCTCGTCAAGCTTCAGGATGTCGCGCCCCTGGAAGATGATCTCACCGGAGACGATCTTTCCCGGGGGTTGCGGGATGAGGCGAAGGATCGACAGGGCGGAGACACTCTTGCCGCATCCCGATTCCCCCACCAGTCCGAGCGTTTCGCCTTCTTCCACGACATAAGAAGTCCCGTCAACAGCTTTGACGATCCCTTCCTGCGTGTAGAAGTACGTCCGCAGGTCTTTGACCTCGAGTAGCGCCATCCCTTCTCCTTTCGCCTGCCCAACCCACCGGGCAGAGCGGCCAAGCGCCGCGGCATTCCGATTTTCGAGTATATGGGGAAGAGGAGACTCGAACTCCTACGCCTTGCGGCACATGATCCTAAGTCATGCTCGTCTGCCAATTCCGACACTTCCCCACAAGTGGCCAGGCCCGCCGGAGCAGGCCCGCAGTTCGGAAACAGGGAGCTGGTGAGCCGCGGAGGACTCGAACCTCCAACCGGCTGATTAAGAGTCAGCTGCTCTGCCAGTTGAGCTAGCGGCCCCCTCAGGACGCGCGGGAGTATATCACGCGCCATTTGCTACGCGGCAACTTCAGCGTACTTAACGATAATAACGTGATTGACCGTATGCGACACGGGACATGGATCGCTCCCTTTCCGTTGACGGGCTCGTATCACTGCGGCCGGAGCGCCGTAACCACGCTGTTCTGTGGCAATAAATCCGACACCCAGGTGCGCGTGAAACCGGCACTGCCAAGCATCTCCGCGATGCGCTTCCGTGTCCGGTTCTCACCGCCGAGGAGTGCCATCGTTAGTCCGCTCGCCGCCGGGTGGTCCGGCCCGGTCGCGTCCTCCGCCAGCATCGGCTCAGCCACCACGACCGTTCCTCCTGGCTCGATTCCCCGGTAGCAGCGCCTCAGGATCGCTATGCAGTCCTCGTCGTCCCAGTCGTGCAGGATGCTCGAAAGCAGCACGACATCATGGCCCCGCGGCAACTCGTTTTCGAAGAACGACCCCACGGCGAAGTCGATGCGGTCGGCCAGCCCCGCAGCGTCGATGCGCTCCAGCGCCAGCTCCCGTACAGGGGCGAGGTCGAAGATGGTCGCCCGGAGCCGGGGGTTCGCACGCGCAAGCGCGATGGCGTATCCGCCAGCGTTCCCGCCAACATCGAGCAAACGCTGAAAATGTGAGAAATCCACAACTTCTGCCAGGCTCCGGCCGCCGTGGACCGCATTGGCGTACATCCCCTCCGCAAACCAGCGCTGCTGCTCCGGGCTAAACCCGGAAAACATGTCGTGTTGGCCTGCCGCCGTCCATGGCTGTCCGCTCGCGAGACTTTCGGGGAGATGGGCGATCGCCTGGTAAAAACCCTGGAACAGCAACCCGCGCCCCCCGGCATACCGGGTGCTGCTTCGCACCAGGAAGGCTGACGAGGCCGGTGTGTTGGCGAATTGCCCATCTGCTGTCCGTTCCACGAGCCCGTTGCTCGCCAGGAACGCAAGGAACGCTGGCAGCACCCTGGGCGCCAGGCCGAAAACTGTCCCGATAGCCTCGCGGGTCATCGGCTCCCGCTCCAGCCGATCGAAGAGGCCGATGGTCAGTGCAAAGGCGAGGGCTTGCGCCCGCACCGCGCCGTCCTGCAAGGCATAGATCCGGAACCGGCCAGCTTCGAGGTCATCCATCCAGTTCATCCTGAATGGGCGGGCACGGCATTGGCAACGCCCGCTGTGCGTTATCACGCCCGGGCCTACACTGCCGCGCTGTGGACACCGGCGACGGCTCACCGTTCGCACCCGTCATCTACGGCAGCCGCAGGCTGTTCAGCTGCCACAGCGCCACGCTCTCGGGCCGCCATGTCCCGAACTCGCTCCAGGCCGTCGACGAATGCGTCACCGCCCGGGTCCCCCGCCTCGAGATTGATGTCCGCTTTCTCGCCGATGACGCGATGCTCGTGTTCCACGATGGCCGCCTTGACCACGAGACCACCGGGACCGGGAAGGTCGACACCCTCGATCGTGTGGCCGCGGCACCACTGCGCTACCGCCAGGACGAACGCGTCCGCCTTTGTTTCCTCGAAGAGGTGGTGGACCGCATTCGCGGCAGCAACACCGTCCTGCAGGTCGACCTGAAGCTGATGCGCCCGATAACTCAGGCGCGCGCGCGGGCGCTCGAAGCAGCCCTGCAACCCGTAAGGAGCCACGTGCTCGTTGGCTCGCAGGCCCACTGGAACCTACGCCACCTGCGCGGACTGCCCCTGGCCCTCGACCCGACCCTCGAATGGCACAGCGAGGGCGGACGTCATGGCAATGTCGTTCCCCGAGTGTTGGGGCTGCACGGTTTGTGGGATGACTCGCCACTCGCTGCGAACCCGCGCGTCGCCACCGGTGAGTACATCGAATCCCGTGTCGGAGACCTCCGGGGCATTCTCCCGGCCGCGGTCGAGTGGATGGTCGACATCCCGACCATCGAGCACATCGCGAGCCTGGGTGTCGGCCTTGGCGAGTTGCTTGGTCGGTATGGTGTGAGCCTTGCTGGCTGGACGCTGCGGAGTGGCGAGCCTGATATGGCGAGGCTGCTTGGGCGTCTGTACCGAGCCGGAGTCCGGACGGTAATCACCGACGCTCCACAGGCGGCCGGAGATGCGGCGGCGACACTCTAGCCGCCGCCCTGTGTAAACGCACTGTAAATTCGTCACCTGCGCGACACGGAATGGCACCCGGTACAGCCGGTTTCCCGGCTCTCCGCTGCCGAATGTTGGATCAGGGAGAGACCTCGCAGGGGAGCATCTACACCATGAAGCGAAAGCTTGCTGCACTCAGAGCATTGCCGCATAGGCGAGACGGCGAGGCCGGCCAGGGCCTCGCCGAGTACGCGCTCATCCTCGCGTTCATCGCGCTCGTGTGCATCCTGGCACTCCAGCAATTCGGCGCTGCAATCGCGAATTCGCCCGGGTTCACCCAGCTGCCGAGCTTGCTCTGACCGCTACAGCTGCACGAGCCCACAATTCGCGGCGGTGCCCTCAATCCAGATGGCGCCGCCGTTGAGCATCTGGAGGTTGTTGGCATACTGCGGCGCCCCGGGGACATAGCGCAGCCAGCGGTCGCCATACCATTGATAGATCGCCCGGTAACAGCCGTTCGCCCGCGCCATCACCTGCTCCACGGGGCCGGGAGGCAGCACCGTCAGGTTCCACCCGGAACCGAGGAACACTGTCGCCCCGTCGGCGCGCGCCGTGGGAGTCGGAGACGGCGTCGGTGAAGGGGTCGGAGACGCCGTGGG
>CAUJEQ010000014.1 GCA_963169135.1 Chloroflexota bacterium | reverse complement strand
CCCCTTTACACCCGCTCCGCCGCGCTGAATACTCCGGCCCATGTTCAAAGCCCTGCGCCGCTACCTCAACGCCGCTCTCATCGGGTTCATCGTCACCTTCGTCGTCTACCTCTTCGTCCGCTTCGACCCCGATAAGATCGTGCTCGGCATCGTCATCTCCCTGATCGGCGCCGCCGCGGCCCTCATCGGCTACATCTACCTCGACCGTAAGTTCGGCAGCGACGAAATCGTCTACGACAAGGATGGAAACCCCATCCGCCGGTAGCCGCTGAACCGTCGCGGCGGCACACTCCGCATGTGAACTTCGCCCGCATTGATGGCACGCGCTCGGCGTTCGGTGCGCTCTCGCCCCACCGCCAGGGCCTTCTGGCTGTGCTGGCCGCCGCCACGCTCTGGAGCACGGGCGGCCTCTTCATCAAGTGGGTCTCCCTCGATGCGCTCGGCGTCACGATGTGGCGCTCGCTCCTGGCAGGCATCACCATGTGGGTCGTCGCCCGCCCGGCCGTCCGTCTTCCATGGCGTACCGGCCGCCTGACCTGGGCCATCGCCATCAGCTACGCGCTCACGCTGGTGATGTTCGTCGCGGCCACCAAGCTCACCACAGCGGCCAACGCGATCTTCCTCCAGTACACCGCCCCCCTCTACCTGCTGGTCACGGGCGCGCTCTTCCTCGGCGAACGCGCGACCCGTACCGACCTCGTGACCGTGGCCGTCGCGTTTGGCGGCATGGGGCTGTTTTTCGTCGGCCGGCTCGAGACCGACGCGCTCACCGGCAACGTCCTCGCGGCGCTCTCGGGTGTGGCGCTGGCGGCCATGTTCACGTTCCTCCGCGCTCCGTCCTGCACCCCGGGCACGCGCCCCGAGGCGATGATGCTTGGCAACATCCTCCTCGTCGCCGGGCTGCTCGTGGTCAATCTCGTCCGCGGTTCGAGCGCGCCGTTCACCCCGGACCTCAGCGACCTGGTTGGGCTGACGTTCCTCGGGGTGGTCCAGATCGGGATCGCCTACCTCCTCTTCGGCTTTGGGGTCGCCCACGTGCAGGCACTCGAAGCGTCGCTCATCGGCATGCTCGAACCGGTGCTCAATCCCGTCTGGGTCTTCTTCTTCCTCGGCGAAACCCCTGGCTGGTGGGCCGTGCTCGGGGGCGCCATCATCGTCGCCGCAGTCAGCATCCGCACGGCCCTCAGCGAGCGCGGCCGCGCCGATGCGCGCACCGTTGTCATCCCCGCGGACATATGAGCGCGGCGCTGCCCTTGCTGGAGGTGTACGCGGCGCTCGACCGCATGCACGCCTGGCGCGGCTGGCACTGGTGGCCCGACGCCGACCCCTTCGAAGTCTGCGTCGGCGCCATCCTGGTCCAGAACACCATGTGGACCAACGTCGAACGCGCGCTCGACCGCCTCCGCCAGGCCAACGCGCTCGATCCTGCTGCAATGTCCGCGCTTCCCCATGCCGAACTCGAAGAGCTCGTGCGCCCCAGCGGTCAGTACCGCCAGAAGGCGAAGAAGCTGCGGGCATTCCTCGACCTCGCCGAAACGCACGGTGGCCTGGAGCGCCTTCTCGGCGTCGAATCGCCGCTTCTGCGCGAGCGACTGCTTGCCACCTGGGGCATCGGCCGCGAGACCGCCGACTGCATCGTCTGCTACGCCGCCCACCAGCCCGCGCTTGCCATCGACGCCTACACCATGCGCCTCTTCAGCCGACTCGGTATAGGCCCGCAGTCGGTCGCCTACGACGAGTGGCAGTCCTGGATGCTCGAACACCTGGACCGCGAGCGCCTGCAAGCAGGCCATCCCGAACCACCGCGCGACCTCTTTGCCCGCTACCACGCGCTGATCGTCATGCACTGCAAGCACCTGTGTCAGAAGCGCGCCCCGCTCTGCGCTGACTGCGAGTTGCGGGCACGGTGTCCGTTCCCGGCCGGCCCTCAGGCCCGGGGATAGCTCCCGAACACCTTGAGTTCCGCGCAGAGCGGGCGGATCTTGTCGAGCACGGCCCGGCACTTCCGGTCGTCCTGGTGTCCCTCGAAGTCGATCAGGAACACGTACTCGCCGAAGGTTGCCTTCGTGGGCCGGCTCTCAATCTTCGTGCAGTTGATCCTCGCCTCCGCGAACGCCACGAGCACGCTCGCCAGAGCCCCGGGCCGGTCTTCCCCAAAGGTGAACGCGATAGAGGTCCGGTCGCGTCCCGAGGGGGGCTGGTGGCCCCGCCCGAGCATCAAGAACCGCGTCACATTACTGTCGCTGTCCTGGATATGCCGGGCGATGATTTCCGCACCTTCGAGCTGAGCCGCGCGCTCGGTTGCGATGGCCGCGGCGTCGCCGTTTCGGCGCATCGCCAGTTGCACCGCCTCCGTCGTCGAAAGCGCTGCCTCGGCCTGCGCCTTCGGGAAGCACCGTTCGAGGAATTTGCGGCACTGCCCCAGCGCCTGCGGGTGCGAGAAGATCACCTTCACCTGGTCGGCTCGCGTCCCCGGTTGCGCCACCAGGTTGTGTTCAATGGGAAGCAGCAGCTCCGCCTGGATCTGCAAGGTCGTCTCGTGGATGAGAATGTCCAGCGTTTCCTGAACGGAGCCGTTGATCAGGTTCTCGATAGCCACCACGCCCGCGTCGGCCATCCCGGATTCCACCGCTACCGCCACCGCCGCGTGCGAAGGAAACGGCAGCAGTTCCGCGCGTGGGTCAAACTTCATCGCGGCGAGTTCGCCCCAGGTGCCGGGAGGTCCCAGGTAGGCAAGCCTCGTCATCGCTCAGGTATCCAGCCCGTGCGTCGAGCCGATGAGCTGTTCCTTGAGCATGTCGAGGCTCTCCTTGCGGCTCACCACCACCAGCGCGTCGCCGGCGTTCAGCCGCGTGTCACCACTCGGCATGCGGGGCACCCCTCCCGGGTCGACGATCAACGAGATGAGCGACTCCGCCGGGAGCAAGACTTCGCGCACGGAACGGCCGGCCACCGGCGACGTCTCCGGCAGCTTGATTTCCACCAGCTCCAGTCCGCTATGCAGCTGCAACAGCGGGATCATCATCTGGGTCGGCAGCTCCTGTTCGATCTGAGCAAGCACCGCCTGGGTTGCTGAAATCGTCGTTTCGATTCCGCGCTTGCGGAACAGCAGCTCGTTGCGGGGGTTATTGATCCGCGCGATCGTCCGCACCACACCTCGGTACCGCGCGATGTCGCAAATCACGAGGTTGTCCTCATCGTCCCCCGTTACCGCCGCGACGAGGTCCGCCCGCGAAACGCCCGCCAGGTCCAGCGTGGTCGCCTCACAGCTGTCGCCCGTCAGCACGTTTCCGCTGAGCTCGTCGCGGATCTGCGCGGCGCGCCCGGGGTCGCGTTCGATGACCAGGACCTCGTTGTTCTCGGCCAGCAGCTCTTCGGCGAGGTGGTAGCCCACCTTTCCTCCACCGGCGATCAGGATGTACATCGTCCTACCTCCTGGCCGGCTCGTGCATCAGCATGTCGACCATGATCTGCGCGCCGTAACTGGTCGGACTGAACGTTTCCAGCCCAAGGTCGCGGAAGATCTCCTCCCGCACGGGGTCGTACACCCGGCACAGCACCCGCTTCACCCCGTACACCTCGTGCGCCATCTGGCTCGAAAAGTAGTTCCGGTTGTCGCCCTGGGTGATCGCCATGAATGCGTCGGCGGATTCGATGCCCGCCCTCTCCAGCGTCGAGGCGTCCATGCCATTGCCGACCACCCGGTCGCCCCCGAACGCATCTCCGAGCCGCCGGAAGGCCGACTCGCTCGCGTCGATGACGGTGACGTGGTGGCCCTGCCGGTCGAGGATCCCCGCAATCCGGGACCCCAGTCTTCCGCAACCCATGATGATGACGTTCATCGTACCTGCCGCGTTATTCGTGTTGGTGGCCAGCCGCCACCGATTGCCGTACCACCCACACCGCGCAAGTGGCGTCTCTCAGCACATGGTCCACCGTCCGTCCCACCTGGAACGAACCGGTCAGCCGCTTGTACCCGACTCCCATGATGATTGCATCGGCCCCACGGTCCTGCGCTTCGTCGATGATCGCCGCTCCCGCCTCGCGCGCCTGCACGAGCGTCCCCGTCACATTACAGCCTGCCTCCAGCGCAACCGCCTCGGCCTTGCGGATCACCTGTTCGCCCCGCCGCGCCTCAGCGTCCATCTCCGCGTTGAGCGGGAGCGAACGGTTCACTTCGATAACGTGCACCAGGTACACGCGGCCCTTTCGCGCCTTCGCGATGGCCGCGGCAACCGCTACCGCCTCCATGCTTGCGGGAGTATTCGTTATTGGGACGAGCAACGTCTGCGGAGTGACCATGCGAATCGTTATCCTGCCGCCGGCCGGCTTAGTCCGAGGAGATACGCGTCAAGCATGGCACTAGTGATTATCCTGTGCGAACCACAGGCGAATTGCTCCGTTGAGAATGAGCACGACGCCAATGCCGACGCCGATGTTCCACTCGACCGCCTGGGTCAGCATGAACAGGATGAGGGCGATCCCCAGGACGATGGAGATAACGGAGAACACGTAGTTCGCGGTGCGCATGACCCACCTGGGGGCGCCGGCAGGCGGCCTGGTCCGCCCATGCTACCCCTGCGTTGGTGAACAAGGAAACGCGCGGGCCGCCCCCGATGCCGCCCTCGATTCACGCCTCAAGCCGAAGAAGGAGATCCCCTTCCTCGATGCGCTGCGGGATCGTCACTGCTATTTCCGTCACGATCCCTTCGTGTGGGCTCTCTACCGGGATTTCCATTTTCATCGACTCGAGCACCGCCACTTCCTGTCCGCGCCCCACCCGGTCTCCCACCGAGACGAGGAGTTCCTTCACGGTACCGGTCATCGGCGCCAACACATCCTGCATCGCCACGGTTTGCTCCAGTTCCAGGGTCCGCTCGTGTCCGTGAACTCTACCGGGTGGTTCGGGCGGGCGCGAACGGCGTGGCGTATGCTGCTGCGTGATGGGCGGCCTTCGAACAG
>CAUJEQ010000013.1 GCA_963169135.1 Chloroflexota bacterium | reverse complement strand
ACCTCGTAGCTAAACGTCCCGTCCGTAGCCTTCAGACCCCCGAGGTCGAGCCCGTCTCCCCCGCCATCAGCCGTCGCGCCAAGGATCACGTGCAGGTCCGGCCCGTTCGTCACCGAGAACTCTTCGAACACCAGGAACGCTTTTCCTGCACTGTCCCGGCCAAGCCTCGCCGTGCCCTTCCCATGATGGCCCGGCGCCCCATCGCGAAACATGCCTGTGGCCACCACCATCGGTCCCGGCGCGCCGGCATCGGTGGTCGGCTGGGCGGCAGCCGGGGTACCCGTGGCTTGCCCGGGCGTGGTGGCCGCCGGCGTGCTTGCAGAGTCTGCACCGCTGGCCGTCAGCGGATTCGATTCTTCCAGGAACGTTCGTTTGAAGTAATCGCCCCCGAACAGATTCGTTGCGATGGCCAGCGCTGCCGCGCAGACCAGGAACAGCGGTGCGCCGGTGTGCCAGGGGACCCGTGAAAGGGGATTCCGCATGGAAGGACCTCTATCTGTGGTGTCCAGAATCCTGCCACAACGGTCTGTCAAGATTCCGAAACGACGCGCTCCTAAATCACCGGGATCGCCCGCTCGATCACCGCCTTCGTGAACTCCATCGTGTTCAGCGTTCCGCCGAGGTCGCCCGTCTTTTCACCGCTCGCGATGCAGTCGTGTACCGCGTCGACCAGCCGGCGGCCGGCGTTGTATTCACCGCAATACTGCAACAGGTAGCCGTACGCTTCGATGGCCCCGGAAGGGTTCGCTATCCCTTTCCCCGCGATATCCGGCGCCGTCCCCCCCGCGGGGTCGAAGATCCCGACGCTCGGCTGGTGGCTGGGGGTGAATGCATACGACGCGCTCGCACCCAGTCCGATGGACCCGATCAGCCCGTATACCATGTCGCTCAGGAAGTCCCCGTATTCGTTCGGGCACACGATGACGTCAAAGCGCTCCGGCTTGATGATCAACTTGGCCAGCAGCGAATCGAACAGTTCCCGGCTGTGCGCCGTGTTCCGGTACTCCTTCGCCACCTCGGCTACCACCTCTTCGAACAACCCGTCCGCCGCCCGCTGAATCGTGTACTTACTCGTCGAAACCACGTTGTGCCGCTGTTGTTCCGCCAGCCGGAATGCGAAGTGGGCAGCATGTTCCACCGGTGTCCGTTCCATCACCCGGATGCTCACCGCCGAGTGATACCCGATTCGCATCCCGGCATCTTCGTAGGTCCCTCCCGTTGCCACGCGCACCACGTGCACGTCGATCTTCCCGGTGTAGTTCGTACTCACGCCCGGGTAGGTCCGGCAAGGCCGGTGGATCACCGAGAGGCCCAGGCGGTCGCGCATCACCTGGTTGGGGCTGACCGTCTCCGTCACGGTCGGGTACTTCATCGCCGCAGCCAGTGCCAGCGTCGCCTCGATGCCCTCGTCCAGGGCTGCGTCGGAAGCTTCCCTCCGCTCCAGCGACCAATCGATCGGCCGGAAGCTCACCGGCGAACCCAGCGCCTCGTTGATCGCATGGATCGCCTCGCGCAGTTCCTCTGCGATGCCATCTCCGTTGAGTTCGGCAACCTCTCGCATGTCGCCCTCCCCGATCGTCCGTGTGTCGCCAACACTATGCAGCCATGCCGCCCCGCGCGCGAAACCAGTCCGGCAAACCAGTACCGGCCATTTCCCCTACCACCTCTGGTTGGTAGCATTCACGGCGCTTTACCAGCCTCAGCCGTCATCTGAGGCCCACATACCAATTCAAGGAACCGGGGGACCAGATGGGGAACCTTTACATCGCGCTTGGGGCAGGCGTGATCGCTCTCCTCTTCGCCGCCTATACGGCGCGAAAGGTGCTCGCTGAAGACGAGGGCACCGACCTCATGAAGGAGATCGCAAAAGCGATCCAGGAGGGCGCCTCCGCCTTCCTTCGCCGCGAGTACACCTTCCTCGCCGGCTTCGTCGTCATCGTCGCCGTGATCCTCGTCATCTTCATCGACTATGACGTCCTCGATCGCTTCGGCGAACAGCGCGGCGAGTTCACCGACTTCCCGCGCACCGCTCTCGCCTACATCCTCGGCGCCATCTCTTCCGCACTCGCCGGCTATATCGGCATGTACATCGCCGTTCGGGCCAACGTCCGGACCGCCGCCAAGGCGCGCGAAGGCCTCAACCCCGCTCTCCGCGTCGCCTTCTCCTCCGGCACGGTCATGGGCATCACGGTAACCGGCATCAGCGTGATCGGCCTCTGTCTCGTCTATCTCCTCACCCAGGACTTCCAGCCGCTCACGGGCTACGCGTTCGGAGCCTCCTCCATCGCGCTCTTCGCCCGCGTTGGCGGTGGTATCTACACCAAGGCCGCGGACGTTGGCGCCGACCTCGTCGGCAAGGTCGAAGCCGGGATCCCGGAAGACGACCCCCGCAACCCCGCTACTATCGCCGATAACGTCGGCGACAACGTTGGCGACGTCGCCGGCATGGGCGCCGACCTCTTCGAGTCCTACACCGGCTCGATCGTCGCTGCCATGGCGCTCACCGGTGTCGCCATCATCGGCGTCGGCGACAACGCCGTCTTCGATGCCGCCGACGCCGAGGGTTGGGATTCCAAGGCCGCCCTGCTGCCCCTGCTCATCATGGGCCTCGGCATCTTCTCGGCCATCATTGGCACCTTCCTGGTCCGCACCAGCGAAGGCGCCAGCATGGGCCGCCTGCTCTGGGCCCTGCGCACCGGCATCTTCTCCGCCAGCGGCCTTGTGCTCGTCTCCACGGCAGCGGCACTGCTAATCCTCGACCTTCCCTTCGAGCTGTTCTGGGTCGTGCTTGTCGGCCTCGTCGCCGGCCAGATCATCGGCACGATTACCGAGTACTACACCGCCTACGAGTTCAAACCGACACAGAACCTCGCCAAGACCGCCGAGACAGGCCCCGCCACCCTCATCATTGGTGGTCTTGGACTCGGCATGCTCTCCACCGCCATCCCGCTGCTCACCATCGTCGCGGCGATCTGGATCACCAACGAAATTGCCGGCCTCTACGGCATCGCACTTGCTGCGGTCGGCATGCTCTCGCCGCTCGGCATCACCCTCGCCACCGACGCCTATGGCCCGGTCGCTGACAACGCCGGCGGTATCGCCGAGCAGGCCCATCTCGACCCCGAGGTCCGCGAGCGCACCGATGCACTGGATAGCCTCGGCAACACCACCGCCGCAACCGGCAAGGGCTTCGCCATCGGTTCAGCCGTCCTCACATCCCTGGCCCTCATGGTCACCTACTCCCAGGTGGTCGGCATTTCGACCATCGACATCCTCGATGTCGATACCATGATCGGTCTCCTCCTCGGCGGCCTCATGCCGTTCGTCTTCGCCGCCCTCACCATGGGCGCAGTCGGCCGTGCCGCCATGGCGATGGTGAACGAAGTCCGCCGCCAGTTCCGGGAGATTCCCGGCATCATGGAAGGCACCGGCAAGCCCGACTACGCTCGCGCAGTCGCCATCTCCACCGACGGCGCCATCCGCGAGATGATCATCCCCGGCCTCCTGGCGGTCACCGTCCCGGTCGTGGTCGGCGCGGTTATCGGTGCCGAGGCGCTCGGTGGCCTCCTCATCGGCTCCATCGTGAGCGGCGCCGTCCTCGCCCTCATGATGGCGAATGCCGGCGGAGCCTGGGACAACGCGAAGAAGTACATCGAAGCCGGCCACCTTGGTGGCAAGGGATCCGATGCTCACAAGGCTGCTGTCGTCGGCGACACGGTCGGCGACCCCTTCAAGGACACGTCCGGCCCGGCCCTCAACATCCTCCTCAAGCTCATGTCGATTGTTGCGGTGGTCTTCGGACCGCTCTTCGTCGGCTGAGTCCTCATCCTCTTTCCAGGCCTGGGGCCCCGGTGTGAACCGGGGCCCTTTGCATTGGCCCGCTTCCTTCCCTCGTCTCCTCATTGCTACACTCCGCCCCTGCCTGTTTCACCAGCCCGACAGGCGGCGCTGCCCGCGACTCCGTGGGCTCCCGGGCCGAAATGAGAAGTTGGAGGATCAGCCGCCCATGCTGCTCGCACAGGTCATGATCCCGCTCTCGGTCGCCGCTGCCGTTCTGTTCGCACTCTGGTTCATCCTCGATACACTCCGCCGCGACCAGGTCTCCGAACGCGGCCAGGCCTTCGGTGGGGCCGTCCAGCAAGGTCTGGGCGCCCTCGCGCGCCGCCAGCTCGGGGCCACTGGAGCGTTCGGCCTGGTGGCTGCCACGGCTGCAGGCGCGGTCGCCTGGTACTACGAGGACTCGGCGCAAGCCGGGTCCATCGCTGCCGCGACTGTCCTCGCCGGCGCCATCTCCTCGGCCCTCGCGGCCTACGTGGGCGTCGGCCTGGCTGGTGCCGCCGTTTCGCGGGTCGCCGCCGCGGCCTCCAGCTCGGCCCCATCCGCTGTTGGTGCCGCTCTCGGCTCGGCTGTCGTCCCGGGTCTTCTGGCTGCCGGTCTCAACCTCGCCGGCCTCGCCGGCGCCTTTGCCATCACCACTCGCTTCCTCGGCTACTCCCCCTCCCATGCGCCCTACCTCCTGGTCGCATTCGCCCTTGGCGCAAGCACCGTCGCCCTGGTCACGCGCGTCTCCGGAGGCATCTTCGCCAACGCCACTTCGCTCGCGGCCGAGCTGACCGCCGGTTCCGGCTCCGCCGAATCCGCGGCCGTGACTGCCACGGCGGGCAGCCAGGCAGCCTCCGGAGGAAGCATCGCCGACCTGTCCGAATCCACGGCCTTGCAGGCCGTCGCTGCGATGCTCCTGGGCGTCTCGCTCGCGGCCGTCACTGGTGAGATCGAGTGGATGCTCCTGCCGCTTGTACTCGGCGCCGTTGCCGTGTTCGCGGTCCTCGCCGGTGCCCTCTCAGCGCAGGTACTCGCCATCCGGGCTTCCGCGCCCGGTCCGCTCCTTGTCCGGGCGACGGCCGTCACCCTGGTCTTTGGTGCAGCGGGCTTCGCCGCCGTTACCTGGGCCATGCTCGGCGATGCCTGGTACTGGTTCTTCCTCTGTGGTCTCGCGGGTATCGCCGCCGCTCCGGCGTTGACGCTCCTTCACCGGTTCTCGCGCCTTGGCCCGTCCAGCGCCTCCGGCCGCGTCGCCCGTGCCAGCCGCTCCGGCCCCGCCTCGAACGTCATCACCGGCCTGGCCGCCGGCTTCGAGGCGACGGCGATAACCGCGGTAACCGTCGCCGCGCTCCTGGTCGCAGCATTCGCGCTCGGTTACCAGGCCGACGTCCAATACGTGAGCGGCACGACTGCCGGGCTGTTCGGTATCGCCGTCGCAACTGCAGGCCTCCTGCTGCCCGGGCCATTCATCGCCACCGTGCCCGCGTTCTCCGCTGTCGCCGCTGCCAGCGCCAGTGCGGCCAGCGGTGCTGCCGGGGTGGAACCGGAGGCTGACGTGGAGGCTGCCGAGGCGTTTGCGAAGCTTGCAGCAAGCGCCCGGCCGGCCGCCCAACTGTCCGGTGCCTACAGCCTGGCCGCTGCCGGCATGACGGTAGTGCTTGCCATCCTGGCTTTCGGCGAAGTCATCCGCGCCAACATTGCCTCTGTTGCGGTTGATGACCCCGAACACTACACGGCCCTCGCGCAGGACCTGGATCTCTTGCAGCCTGGCGAAGACGTGAAGTTTGCCGCTGCCCACGCCGTTGCCAGAGCTGTCGCCAGCCTCGAAGAGTTGCGCGAGTCGGTTGCGGACGACTCCCGCTTCGGGGCGTGGCATGTCTCGCGCCTGGCGGTGGCGAATCGCAGCGAGGCCGAGGGACTCACCGCTGCACTGGTGGACCGCGACGACCTGACGCCCCGCCACGGCTCATCGATTGAACCATCGCCCCTCGCGCTTCCCCGGCCCCTTCCGCTGAGCTTCTCCCGGCCCGAAGTGCTCGCTGCCGGGTTCATCGGCCTTACGCTGGCGCTCCTGGCAGCGGCTGCCGTCATCCGCAGCGCCGGCCGCTCCGCCGGCCGCCTCATCGATGCGCTCGACCGCCGGCAAACGGATGCTGTTGGAGACCTCAGGCCCGGCGAACCAGTCGCCGCCGCTGCGGCCCGCTCGGCGGTGCGTGGCCTGTTCCCGGTCGTCGCCTACGCCGCCGTTGTCCCGCTCGTTGCCGGTGTCGCCGCCCGGTACGGGTTCGGCGGCGATGGCAACCAGGGCTGGCTCACCGTCGCCGGCCTCCTGCTCTCCGCCGGCATCGGAGGCGTCCTGATCGCCTCGTTCCTCGAGGCCGCCGGCGCCGCCTGGTCGGGCGCTGGCACTGTTCTCGCCTCTGTCTCGGTGCCTGCCGATGGTGACCCACCGGTCACCCCCGACCCGGCTGTCCGCGCTGCCGCCGCAGTCGGTGATACCGTCGGTGCAACCTTCCACGATGCCGCGGCGCCGGCGCTCGTGGCCGTGGCGAAGCTGGTGGCTGCCGTCGCGCTGGCGTTCGCCCCGGTCTTTGTCGCGTGACCCTTGTGTGATCGGGTTCACACTTCCATTGGAAGACCGATTGTGGCCGCCACCCTTATCCGCTAGGCTCCCCGAACGATGCCTCGGAACCACCGCGTCCTTGCCAGCCACCCGATGTTTGCCGCCATCCCCGCGGCCAATACCGGTTGCGCTGGCGACGGCCGGGGGCTTTCAAGAACGTAGCAAACACCGACCCGCTGCATCGCTGAAGGCCCACCCACCGGTGGGCCTTTCGCGTTGCCGCCACAGGAGGAGACTCATGGCACCCGGCCCCTTCGAGGGCGAACTCATCCGCCTTCGCGCTCACGAGCCCGAGGACGTCGACCGCGCCTTCACCTGGTTGAACGACCCGGAGGTCCGCCAGTTCCTTGGCCGCCAGTACCCCTTCTCGCGCAAGGACGTGACAGAGCGGCTCCTTCCCGCCCCTTCCTTCGCTTCCGCCCTGTTCGCCATCGTCCGCAAGGAAGACGGCCTCCTCATCGGCGACTGCGGCCTCTTCGGCGCGAGCCCTGAGAACCGCGGTGCCAGCCTGGGCATCCAGATCGGGGACAAGACCTGCTGGGAGGGCGGCTATGGCACCGATGCCATGCGGGTCGTCTGCCGCTTCGGCTTCGAGACGATGAACCTCCATCGCATCGATCTCCACGTACTCGCCTGGAATGAGCGCGCCATCCACGTCTACGAAAAGGTTGGCTTCCACCGCGAAGCGGTCTGCCGCGATGCCATGTTCCGCTTCGGGAAGTACTACGACATCCTCGTCATGGGCCTCCTCCGGGGAGAACTCCGATGATTCCCACCCGGAGCTCCATGGAAGGACGCCTGGTTCGTTTGCGGGCCCGCGAGCCGCAAGATGAAGCGGCGTTTCACGTCTGGTTCAATGACTACGCCGTCACCGAGTTCCTCGCCATCCGCTACCCCGTTTCCCATCTCGCCGAGCGCAGCATGTTGGACAGTGAACCGGCGCTTCGCCATGAACGCGCGATGTTCTCCGTGGAGACACTTGGAGACGGTGTCCTCATCGGCAACTGCGAGTTGCGCGTTCCGGGCGCCGAGAACCGCTGCGGGAACGTCGGGATCGCTATCGGCCACACCGGATACCGCGACCGTGGCTACGGCACCGACACGATGCGCACCCTCAGCCGTTTCGGATTCACCATGATGAATCTCCACCGCATCGAGTTGACCGTCGACGCGACGAACGCCCGTGCCCGCCATGTCTATCGAACGGTCGGTTTCGTGGAGGAGGGCCTTCTCCGTGATCACCGATTCATCTCCGGAGCCTACCGCGACACTGTCGTGATGAGCATTTTGCGCAACGAATTCCAGGAGGACCCACTGTGACGAGCATCTTCGAAGGCACCCTCATCCGCCTCCGCGCCCGCGAACCCGAAGACGCGCCGCTCCTCTACCAGTGGTTCAACGACCCTGAGGTCACCGAACACCTGGCCATGCGCTACCCCCTCTCGATGAAGTCGGAACGGGAGTTCGTCGAGAGCGTTTCCTCTCCTGGCTACGCTCACGCCGGCTTCGCCGTCGAGACCCTCGCCGAAAGCCGCCTCATCGGCGGAGTCGATCTGATCAACATCAGGCCAGAATGCCGCTGCGCCTCCCTCGGGATTGCCATCGGCGACAAGTCCTTCTGGGACGGCGGCTACGGGACCGACACCATGCGCACCGCCTGCCACTTCGGCTTCGCAATGATGAACCTCCACCGCATCGAGCTCGAGGTCTACGCCAACAATGAGCGCGCTCGTCACGTCTACGAAAAGGTGGGATTCGTCCTCGAAGGCTGCCGTCGCCAGGCCCTCTACAAGTACGGCCGCTACCAGGATGTGCTCGTCATGTCGCTCCTCGAAGGCGAGCTTCGACTGGACCATCGCCCATAGGCCGTAGATGCGTGAAGCCCTACACTGTTGGCACGCCATCGAGGAGTCGAAACGGGTTGTCCATCGAGCTTGTCGGCTGGGCAGCCGTGATCCTCACCCAGGTATTCTGGATCCCCAACATCTCTCGGATCCTCAAGACCCGCGATGTCCAGGGCTATTCGCTGCCTGCCTGGGTCATCATGGTCACCGGCCTTTCGTGCTGGCTCGTCTACTTCGCCGTTCGTGGCGATATTGTTGGGATTGTTGCCAATATCTTCGGCGTCGCCGGCGCAGCTACCACCACCGCGTGCATATGGGCCTGGCGCCGTCGCCCGCCACGACTGGTCGAGACCGCCATAGTTCCCGTTGCGGCCACGCCGGATCGGGGATAACCCCCATTACGTCGAGCATTTATGCCAACTCAGCGGTAAATTTGTGACGAAATTCCCAATCAGGGGTTGACACCCCGTATACGAAATTGATAGGTTCCGTTAGTCGAAGGCCGTTCGCGTCCTTCACAGCGCTCGGTTAACAGTGCAACATCTGCCTAGTGCGCCCGCTGGGGCGCAACGGGGGAACCAGTTTCGGGGCGAATTTGGCTGCCATCTCCAGTGCAGCCCATAGGGCGCCTTCCGCCCGAGCCCGTCAGCTAACCCCGTCGGCAGTCTGGAAGGCCTGGCGAGCAGGTAGCTCGCTTCGAGGTCTTTTTTTCTGTCCTCGAACCCCAAATTGCGTCCCGTGATGAGGAGGAATCGTCTTATGCCGGCTTTGCAGGAAGCCCCACCCAAATCTTGCCCCAAGTGCCGGGGCTCGATGATCGTCGAACGTGACTGGCACGGTACCTATGGCAGCTGCATCATGTGCGGCTACGTCCACGAAGTGCTCACCAGCCCCCCGATCGACCTTGCAGCTGAAGAAGCTGCACTCCCCCAGCGCCAGCGCCGCCGCCAGCCGTCCCACGGCAAGCTCCGGCTCTAATCTCAAGCCGAACGGCCTGAAGGCGATGCCCCCGGACCATCCGGGGGCATCGCTTTTCCTACCGAACCAAACTCCCCTATCATTCGCGCCAACAGGGGGCGTAAGTCACATGCCGTATATCCGTCTCTCCATCGCAAAGCCTCGCCGCGGCCAGGAAGCCCGGCTCGAAGAACTCATGCGCAAGCTCGATGCCAACCTGAAGGCTCAGCCCGGGTGCATCACCAGCTACTTGCTCAAACCCCACGACGATAGCGGCGAAATCGCACGCATTGGCATCTACGAAAACGAGGACCTCGCCGAGGCTGCCGCCAACAACCAGTCCGTCATGGCCATCCGCTCCGAAATTCACCTGGCCAGTGAACCGGGCCACGTCGAGCGGGCCTTCTTCACGCTGTAATTCGTCTGTCGCGCCATTCTGTGGGCGGCCGGGGCTTTCGCCGGCCGCCTGCCGTGCTTTCCCGGCGGTGGCAGCCCCCACTCATTACCATGATTCCCCCGGCCCATCGGTCGGGAATGCCCGCATCACTATTCGGGTTTTCCCCAATACGCCAGCGAATGCTCGTCTCTAGACTTCTCGTTGTCTTAAGGGTTTCCGCTCTCGGACCCCCTTCAGACCCATCAGGGAAGCGCGCAGGGGCCGTCACCATCTCCACTGCCCTCGATGGAACCCACCAGAGGAGCACCACCTTGAACACCCTTCGTACCAACGGGCGCGCCCCCGCACTCCGGCCGGGCGCCGGCGCCACTTCCACCCACGCCGGCCGCGGCCAGAACCCCATCCGGATCGTCCTGGTAGATGACCATGCCGTCATCCGCCAGGCCCTTCGCATGCTCCTCGAAAGCCAGCCCGAGCTCGAAGTCGTCGCTGACGTCGAAAACGGCCGCGAAGCGGTCCAGGCCGTGGAACGCCTCCGGCCCGATGTCGTCCTCATGGATGTCGTCATGCCCGGCCTCAATGGCCTCGAAGCCACCCGCCAGATCCGCCGCTCCTGTCCGGCCACTCGCGTGGTCATGCTCAGCGGCTTTGTCGATGAGGATCAGCTCCTCGATTCCATCCGCTCTGGCGCCTCCGGCTACATCATCAAAAAGTCCGACGTCAGCGAGCTCGTCCTCGCCATCCAGACTGTCCATCGCGGTAACAGCTACTTTTCGAGCGCCCTCAGCGAAGGCTTCGACCTCGCCGAGGTCCTCTACCAGGCCAAGCGCTCCGACCAGCGCGCCGGTGTCGATACGCTCACCAGCCGCGAACGCGAAGTCCTCCAGCTCATCGCCGAGGGCTACACCAACCAGGGCATCGCCAACGAGCTGTACATCAGCGTCAAGACCGTCGAGGCCCACAAGGCCCACATCATGGCCAAACTCCACGCCCGCAACCGCACCGACCTCATCCGCTACGCCATCCGCAAGGGTATCGTCCGCCTCGAGAGCGTCGAGGAAGCCGAGCGCATGCTCACCAGTGCCACTGGCGCTGTCGCCGGCTGACCTCCCCGCTCGCTCAGGCCAGGAAGCCCGGTCTCTGACCGGGCTTCTTCGCGTTTCGCACCTCACCGCCTATTCGATTCAGGGGATCGCCCCGCGCCGAGTGAGGGGAGATCCCTCCGCCGCATGGGTCTTCCCCGATAACCCCGCTACACGGGCTTCCCTACCCTGAACCCACCCGAAATTGGCATCAGGCCGGTACCCGATGATCCAGCTCACCCGTATCGATGGCACAGCCTTCTATCTCAATCCCGACCTCATCGAGGTGATGGAAGCGACCCACGATACCCACCTCACCCTCACCAACGGCCACCGTTACGTCTGTGCCGAGGCCCCCGCCATCATCGTCGAGCGCATTGCCGAGTTCCGCCGGATGAGCATGGGCGCCATCCGCAGGAGCGCCTGATGGATCTCGCGACCCTCATCGGGCTCATCCTCGCCATCGTCGGCATCGTCGGGGGCAACGTCCTCGAGGGTGGCAACCCCGCAGCTCTCGTCAACCTTCCCGGCTTCATGATCGTCATCGTCGGCACGCTCGGCGCGGTGATGATCTCC
Organism: Chloroflexota bacterium; assembly: GCA_963169135.1. Classification (GTDB taxonomy): domain Bacteria; phylum Chloroflexota; class Dehalococcoidia; order Tepidiformales; family Tepidiformaceae; genus Amarobacter. Next base: position 3,778 of record CAUJEQ010000013.1, on the reverse strand, counting down.
CAGCCGCTCGCCGTCATGATTGGCCTCCCCAAGTTCATGCTCAAAGCGTTCCTTGGCGGCGAAAAGCACAACTCCGCTGAAACCGTCGACCTCTTCGTCAACATGGCCGATAAGGCCCGCCGCGAAGGGCTCCTCGCCCTCGAAGCCGACGTCGACAACATCCACGACAGCTTCACCCGCAAGGGTGTCCAGCTCATGATCGATGGCACCGACCCCGAGCTCCTCCGCGAAATCATGGAGATCGAAGCCGAGTCCATGAAGCACCGCCACGAGGGCAACTTTGCAGCCCTCGAGTTCATGGGCGGCATCGCACCCACCATCGGCGTCCTTGGCGCCGTCATGGGCCTCATGGGTGTCATGGCCCACCTCGATGAACCGGAACACATCGGCCCGGGCATCGCCACCGCCTTCGTCGCGACCTTTTACGGCGTCTTCACCGCCAACGTGCTCTGGCTCCCCCTGGCGAACAAGCTCAAGAACAACTCCAAGCTCGAGCTCCACGCTCTCAACGTCGTCATCGAAGGGCTCATGTCCATCCAGTCGGGCGACAACCCTCGCATCGTCCGCGAAAAGCTCGAGGGCTTCCTCCAGCCCAGCGAACGCCGTAAGGGCGAAGACTCCGGCGAGGCCCGGAAGGAGGCCGCGTGAGCCGCAAAGCCCCCGAGGCCGAAAAGCCCGAAAACCACGAACGCTGGATCGTCAGCTACGCCGACATGGTGACGCTCCTCTTCGCCCTCTTCGTCGTCCTCTACGCCACCAGCGATGCCAACCCCCAGAAGCTCCAGTCGGTCCGCCACTCGATCGACCAGGCCTTCAGCATCGGCGTCCTCCAGGGCAGCAACGGCTCGTCGCCGGTCTTCAACAGTGGCGGCGGCCTCACCCCTTCCATCAGCGAGATCAAGTCCAACCACCTCGCCGGCCTCACCGAGACCCTCAACGGGTTCGCCAGCGCCAACAACATCGAAGGCAAGATCCAGGTCCGCAGCGACGCTGACTCCATCACCATCAGCCTCGCCGATAACCTCCTCTTCGATTCCGGCAGCGCCGACCTCAAGCCCGGCAGCCAGGATGTCCTCCTGCTCGTTGCCTCCGCGCTCCAGGGCCTCCCCAACGAAATGCGCATCGAGGGCCACACCGACAACATCCCCGTCAACAGCCGCGACTTCGCCACAAACTGGGAACTCTCGGCGGCCCGTGCCTCCCGCGTCCTTCGCTTCCTCAGCGAACAGGGCGGAATCGATGCGGACATGCTCTTTCTGGCAGGCTTCGCCGATACCCAACCGGTGGGCGATAACGCCACTCCCGAGGGCCGCGCCCTCAACCGCCGCGCCGACATCGTCATCCTCTACCCCACCCTGGAAGACCTCCAGGAGTCCCTCGCGGGCACAGGCAGGTAACCCATGTTCAAAGACAAGAAGATACTCGCCGGTGGCGCCGTCCTCTTCGCCGCCGCCTTCTGGTTTTACATCAAGCCCAACTACATGGACGCCCAGCCACCGGTTGTCTACACGGAAGAGCAGATTGCCGGTGCACCGCGGCCAACCGTCATCCTCGGCAAGCCCATTTCAGGCCACGGCCCTACCACCAACGCCCCCGATGGCCTCATCCTCAACCTCAGAGCCCCCGCCAGCGCCCCCAACTACGTCAAGGCCATCATCGCCCTCGAGTTCGAGTCCGAAGATCCCCCATGGGTCGGCGTAAAAGGCCCCGCACTCGAAGCCAAGAATGCCCACTTCGCTGAGGAGCTCCAGCCCGAAATGCACAAGATCCTCGATGCCGTCGCCACTGTCGTGGGCTCGAAATCGGCCGATGAGGTCTCGACCACCGAAGGCCGCGAACACCTCAAGGCCGAACTCATCGAGGCCATTAACCACCACCTGCCCGGCCACAAAGTCGAGCACATCTATTTCGAAACCTTCATCACCCAGTGAGGCGTCACCATGTCCGAACCGAGTGAAGTCCTCGGCCAACTCCTCTCTCCTGCCCAGGCGGCCACCCTCGACACCGCGGGCCGCCAGGTCTGGACGACGGCGGCCGCCGCCCTTCAGTCGCTCCATGGCGCCGCTCCCTCCCTCACCGGCGTCGATGGACGGCTTGTCATGCCCGACGAGGTCATCGGCGAGTTTGCCCGGCCCCACCTCACGGTCCCCTTCGAACTTTCCACCAACCAGGACCAGGCGGCCACGGCCTACCTGGTGATCGAGACTGCCCAAACCGCTGCCTACCTCGAGTCGCAGGCCGATAACCCTGACGACGAAGAGCAGCAGACCATCGTCATCGCCTCCACCGTCCTCGGGCAGGTCCTCCAGTCGCTCAACAACACAGTGTTCGGCCGCTCCGATGCCGGTCTTGTCGTTGCTATCGACGACATAACAGCCAATTCCATTCCGGCCATCCTCCAGGCCCTGGACGACCCCTGCCTCCTGCTTCGCGGAACGCTCTCGGGCGCCCACGAGCTTCCCCTCGCGTTCGTCCTCCCCGGCACCTTCCTCGACATCATGGCTGGTGCCATGGAGAGCGTCATTGCATCCGCATCCGCATCCGCATCCGATTCCGTCCCCCTGGAACCCCCGCCAGCCACCGGGACACTCTCGCTGGGCCTCACTCAAGAAGAACTCGAAGCAGCCGAACTTCTCGATGTGGAGATCCCGTCTGATTCGGCACCGTCGTTCGCCGCCCCCGAGCCGCCGCCCCTGGCGCCGCCCCTGCCCCGCGAACCCACACCGATAGGCCCCGCCGCCTCCCGCGCCCGTTTCGCCCCCGTGGGCGAGGCGCCCGAGCCTACCGCCCGCAGCGGTATCGACCTTTTGGCCGGCCTCCAGATGAATGTCACCGTCGAACTCGGCCGCACGGAACTCACCGTCTCCGAAGTCCTCGGCCTCGGCCCCGGCTCCGTCATCGAACTCGACCGCCTCGCCGGCGAACCGGTCGACATCCTCGTCAACGACCGGCTCATCGCCCGTGGCGAAGTCGTCGTAGTCGATGAAAACTTCGGCATCCGCGTCGTCGAAGTCGTACGCCGCGGCGTCGAGCAGGAGGAGCGCGTCGGGTGAACGACCCGAAAACTCGCAAGAGGCTCACCTGGATCGCCGCCATCGCAGGGGTCATGCTCTGCGCCCTCCTCTTCATCTCCACGTTCGCGCCCTCCACGCCCTCTGCCGCCGAGAGCCCGATCCTCCGCCCGGCCGAGACGACGTCACTGACCGGTAACCCCGGCGCCGTCTCCGATCAGCCCGCCGCCGATACGTCGAACGGGTTCAGCCTTGGCGGCGGCGAACTCGTGTCGCTCGCATGGCGGCTCGGGTTGGTCATCATCATCATCGCCGTCTCCATCGTCGGCCTCCGCTGGTGGGGCCGGAAGGCGGCCGGGCCTCGCAGCACCACGGGCTTCCTCCGCGTCATTGATACCCTCGCGATCAGCAACGGCCGCACGATTCACCTGGTAGCGCTCGGCGATCGCATCATGGCCGTCGGCGCCACGGCCCAGCAGCTCACACTCCTCAACGAACTTTCCGAAGACGAAGCTCTCCGCGTCTTCGCCGATGCATCGACAGCCTCTGAACAGCCGCTCAGCCAGTTCGCCGCCGAGCTCTTCCAGTCCATGCGCCGGGGCTCCCGGCGCACCACCGGACGCCGGTCCGATGCGGTCATCGGCCTCGACCCTGACTGACCCGCAGCCCTACAGGCATGCATCCGTGGCACTCAGCGCACCGCCCCGATGAATGCGGGGATGCCCCTGCCACGCCCTGAGGGTTTCGCTCCCGGCCGAGGGGGATTC
>CAUJEQ010000012.1 GCA_963169135.1 Chloroflexota bacterium | reverse complement strand
GAGGAAGCTGGCGAAGCGGCAATCGCCAGGCTTGCTGGCCTCGCGGACGGCTTCAAAGCAGACAACGGTATGGACGCATTTCAGGGCGTCTGGCGCAGTGGCGAAGCGGCTCCAGGCCCCCGCTCGCACCGGCTGCCCGATGCCATCCTGCTCTCGAATCTCCAGGTTCCAGCGACAAGCAGCATCGTCGATGACAAGGGGATGCGGCTCTTGAACACGACTCAAGAGACCCGCAACGGCGTCCACAATTCGCTGGGGTTCTGCTACTTCCGGCCCCGTTCTGGCGCCGTCGCGGTCCCGGCAAGGACGTTCAGCAGCATGGACTTCGCACCGCTGGTGCTGTCGCTGTTCGGGGTACCCGCCCCCAAAGAACTCCAGGGCTCATCATTCCTGCGATGAGCACGACGAACCACCGCGCAATCCGGGTTGGGGCGATCGGTGCGGGCCGGGTGTTCACGCGGCTCTATCTCCCCGCACTCAGGCGGCAGGCCAGCCTGGAACTCGTGGGTGCGGCCGATCCGGCCAGGCCGGTCATCCCTGGTGTCGCTGTGTACGCGACCGGGGACGAGCTCTTTCGTGCCGGGGGGCTCGACGCCCTGCTGGTACTCAGCCCACCGTCCCTCCACGCGGCACACGTCGCGGCCGGTGTGGCACGGGGCCTTCACGTCCTCGTCGAGAAGCCGCCCGCCCTGGCTGCCGCCGAGGTCGACACGTGGCCGACAGCCGGCCCTGCAAGCGTGACTCCAGCGTTCTCTCGCCGTTTCTGGAAGCGCTACTCAGGGCCAAAACGGGCCGGTGCGAAGTGGCGGTTCACGCTCAAGACCGACCCGGTGCAGTGGGGCGCCGTGCAGCCCGACCCGGTGGAGCGTGACCTGCTGCCCCATGCGGCCGATCTCGCTGGCTGGCTCTCCGGCGAGCACATTGTCGCAGTCGAGGAGGTTGCCCGCGCTCGCAAATCCGTCTCGGGACTGTTCCGCCTCAGCGCCGGCGGCGAGTTCCGGTGGGATGTCGCGCATGGGAACGACTACGTCGAACAGCTTGCCGTCGACGGTCGTGTGCTCGGGGGCGCCCCGGGCGTCCTGGAGAGCCTGGGCGCCCGGGTCCTCCGGAGGGCGCCCCAGGATGTCCGCGGCGTGGAGCGACTGCTTTCCGGGTGGGCGGCCATGCTGAACGGGAGCTCCGCCCCGTCCTTGCCCACCGTCGCCGACGCGCGGGCGTGCGCTGCCGTCATCGAAGCCGTCGAGCGCGAGCCACTCCAGGATCGGTCCTGACGGTGGCCAGCGTCAGCGTCGTCATCCCGGTGAAGGACGACCCCCGGGTGATCGCCTGCGTCGCATCGGTGCTGGCCGCGGCGCCGGAGGAGGTACCCGTCGAGGTCATCGTTGTCGACAACGGATCGGCGCCTGCTTTTTCCGCCAGCCTCGGTACTTCGCTCCCGGCGGGAGTGAAGCTCCTACACGACCCGCTCCCCGGCGTGTACCGGGCGCGGAACCTGGGCATCGCCGCCGCGAGCGGTGAGGTCGCGTTCTTCACCGACGCCGACTGCCTCGTGCGGCAGGGGTGGATTGCCGCCGGGTTGGCGATGCTCGAGTCCGGGGCCGCCATTGTCCAGGGCCAATCGGGCTCAGCCGGGTTCGACCCGGCCTCGCGGCTCCTCCAGCGTCGCTACGACGCCCACCTGAAGAAGCTGAACCCGGGCGACGGGACGGAAACCGATACCCGCAACATGGCCGTGCGCAGGCAGGTGTTCGAGACTGTCCGCTTCAACGAGAACTACCGCCGCGTCAGCGATACGGAGTTCGGCCTCGTTGCCGAAGCGCGCGGGTTCCGTGTCGCCTACGCACCGGCGATGCGTGTGGACCACGACCATGACCCGGACTTGCAGGTCTTCGTGGCCAAGCAGGTCTGCCACGGCTGGGGCGCGCAGCGCCTGATGCGCGAACACCCGGAGGTGCGCTGGCACGGTGGCCATCTGCAGCTCGTGGCCCGCCTCTCCGACCGCATCGCGCCGCTGCCTGGCTCGCGGGCACTGGCCTGGTTGTGCGAGCGGTCCGCGCTGGGAGGCGCGTGGCTCCTCCAGCGTTGTGCCGGTCGCTTGCCAGAGGCGGCCGGGTTTGCCTGGCTCACCGCACTCGACAAGTTGGCGGCCCTTGGGGGGCACTTCTCCTACCGTCCGGAGGCTCCCGAACCCTCGCCCTCGGGCATCCTGGGCCGGCGGCTCGCGCGCGACTGACTCCAGCTCCGCGAAATGGCGTCTCGAACTACCGGCGCGGGCCCGCCCGGCACAGCGCCGCCGGCATCGCGATGCCGGTTGTCCTGACACGGCCGCCTCAGTGGTCACTCCGCCATGCGGCGCGCGATGCGGCCGTCCCACCGCATCCATTCGATGGCGCCATCGGGCCCGCGCAGGAACTCCGCACGCTCGCCCCGGCGAGGGCCGTCGAGCACGGCAGTCGTATCGCGGCCCGTGAATGCCAGGTGCGCCGGCGGGAGGGGGACGGGCCGGTGCCGGATCTCCGCGAAGCCGCGCTCCGGCGTCGTGTCGGTCACCAGGAGCCCGTCGCCGGCCGCTCGCACTTCTAGCCGCGCCAGCACGGACTGGTACAGGCCCGTGTACTCGGCCGCATCGACCCGCATGTCCTTTGCGGCGACCGGCGCTGGCTTCCCGAACCCGAGGAAGTGCTCCTGGCATCGGTCGGCGATGGTCTGACGCGCTTCGCGGCCAGTGTCCGAGTTGGTGAGCACCGTGACCGCGAAGCCGGCTTCCGGGATGAGTTCGAACGCCGACAGGTGCCCATTGGTCGCGCCGCCGTGTTTCACGAGCCGGTGGCCCCCGCCCGCGTCGTCGAGCATCCACGAGACGCCGATCGACTCGCACATGCTGCCCGCCGGCCGCCGCGCCTGGCGCATGAACGCGATGCTTCCGCTCCCGAGCACTTCGTGGACCGGCGTCTCGCCAACGTGGAGGGCCGCGTAGCGTACCTGGTCGACGACGTTCGAGGTGATGCCCCCGCCAGGAGCGATGCTGCGCGGCGTGTTCCAGGGGCGCGCCACTTTCGGCCCGTCGGCCGTCACGATATGGCCTGCCGCCACGCGGTGGGTGATGCACTCCTCCGGGAAGTAGAACGAGCGGTCCATCCCCAGTGGTTCGAAGATTCGCTCCCGGATGACCCGTTCGAACGGCCGCCCGGAGAGCGTCTCAACGATATGGCCGAGCACGTAAAAGCCCGCGTTGCTGTAGGAAAACGTGTAGCCCGCCGGCACCAGCTGCGGCGAGTTCGCCATCTTCCGGACGATCGTCGCAATCGCGTCGTCCCCGCGGCCGGTGTCCTTGAAGTAGTCGCCCACATAGCCCGCGTGGTGGGTCACCAGGTCGCGCACTGTTACTCGCGCCGCATCCTCCTCCGACTGGAGCGCGAACCATGGCAGGTAAGCCCGCACCGCGGCGTCGAGGTCCACCTGCCCGCCCTCGACCAGCTGCATGAGCGCCGTCGCCGTGAACGTCTTGGAGGTCGAGCCGACCTGGAAGAGCGTCTCCGGGGTGACGGGAAGCGGGTGTTCCACGTTGGTCACACCAACGCCGGCCACGTGCACCGCCCCGCCGTGGAGCACGCCGATGGCCGCGCCAGGCACCTGCAATCGCACCAGTTCTGACTCCGCGAACGCGACGATTGGCCCGGGAATTGGGCGGATGTCCATCGGGGCGGAGTCTACTCCCTCGGCCCGCGCCTCCGCGCCGCCGTGTTGAGGAATAGCAGGGCAAACACAGAGGCACAGAGGGCCCAGAGGGATCTTTACGAATTCCTCAGCGCCTCCGCGCCTCCGTGTTCAGCCCTGTCGCGCTACTCGAACATCAGCACCGTGCGCGCGACCCCGGCACGGCCGCCGGAGCGTGGAGGGCACCGAGGACTCTTGTTGGAATCTCCGTGCCTCCGTGCCTCCGTGTTTCTTCCTGCTGCGCTACTCGAACATCAGCACCGTGCGCGCGACCTCGCCCGCCTTCATCGCCCGGAACGCCTCGTTCACATCCTCGAGCGTGCCCGTGCGCGTGATCATCTCATCGAGCTTCAGCCGTCCCTGCATGTAGAAGTCCACATAACGCGGCATGTCCTTCAGGAACCGGTTCGAGCCCATCGAGCTCCCCTGGATCTTCTTTTCCTGCAGGAACGACGGTCCGTCGAGTTCGATCTTCTGGCCCACCGGGATCATCCCGATCACCGTAGCGGTGCCACCGATACCCAGGCACTCGTACGCCTGCTCCGCCGCCCGCTTCAGCCCGATCGCCTCGAACGAGTACTCCACGCCGCCGTTCGTCAGGTCCCGGATCGCCTTCACCGGGTCGCCCGACGACGCGTCGACGACGTGCGTGGCGCCCAGCTCCTTCGCCGTCGCCAGCTTCGATTCGACCGTGTCCACCGCGATGATCATCCGCGCCCCGCCGATCCGCGCGCCCTGGATGGCCGAGAGGCCCACGCCACCGCAGCCGAACACCGCGACCGATGAGCCCGCCTCGATCCGGGCCGTGTTGAGCACGGCGCCGACGCCGGTGGTCACGCCGCAGCCGATGAGGGCGGCCGCGCCGAACGGCATGTCGTCCCGCATTTTCACGATCGCGTTTTCGTGCACGAGCATCTTTTCGGCATAGGCCCCGAGGTTGGCGAACTGGGCGACCGGCGTGCCGTTCCAGCTCAGCTTTGGCGGCTGGTCCGGGCGCCGCCGAAGGTCGGGGTTGCGGCAAAGGTTCGGCCGTCCGCTCACGCACATCTCGCAGTGCCCGCAGAACACCGACAGGCAGCAGATCACGTGGTCGCCTGGCTTCACATAGGTCACCTGGTCGCCGACTGCCTCGACGATGCCGGCAGCCTCGTGCCCCAGGATTGCCGGCGGCGGCATGGGGTACAGCCCGTCGACGAAGTGCAGGTCGCTGTGGCAAACGCCCGACGCGACCGTGCGGACGACGACCTCGCGGGCCATGGGGTTGTCGATCTCGACGCTTTCTATGGTGAGCGGCTGGTGGGGGCCGTGGAATATGGCGGCTTTCATGGTGGAGTCCCTCCTTCTAAGGGGGCGAATCCTATCGGAATAGCCCCGCCGGTGCGAGGGAGCGCCAGTGATGGACCGGGGGACGCGGGCGCGCGCTGCCGCGGGGCATTAAGAAGCCCGCCGGGCTGCGGACCGGCGGGCTTGCAGGGGTGCCTCCCCGTCGGATGGGGTGCTGCACACCCTTCATTACGCGCCGTTACACGTTTTGTTACGGGCGTCAACGAGATTCTTCACACAAAACCGCCCGCCCGGTGCCGATATCAGGGAAATCCCCCGGAAGGAGGAGCCCCCCATCGTCACAAGGAACAAGCGCCATTCGTCCCCCCTGCTGATGGGCCAGCCCCCTCGCTGCCCAACACTGGAAGAGTCTGGCGGGCACTCTCACCGGTCCCGCCCCAGGGAGGATTCACGTTGAGAACATTCCTTTCACCCGACCGCCTTGCGCGCCGGAGCGCGAACCACCCGTGGCTCACCCTCGGCGTCTGGGTCGCGTTCATCGTGCTCGCCCTTGGCGCGGCCTCGCAGCTCAAGATCACGCCGAGCTGGGAAATTCGCGGGTCCGACTCGCAGAAGGCCGCCGGCCTGCTCGAAGAGCGCATCCTCGGCCAGTCGCCCGCGGCTGAGACCATCGTCGTCCAGTCGGCCACGCTCACCGTCGATGACCCTGAGTTCCAGGCCTTCGTCGCCCAACTCACCGCCGACATTCGCGCACTGCCCGAAACGGTCTCCGGCATCACCAGCGTCTACGAAACCGGAGACCAGGCACTTGTCTCGGCCGACCGCCACACCACCATCCTCCCGGCCAGCCTCGAAGGTGACATCGTCGAAGCGACCGACACGGTTGCCCCGCTCTCCGAACTCCTCGCCGAACGCAACGGCCACGAAGGCTTCACCGTGCTGACCGCCGGGGACGGCTCCATCTGGCACGATGCGAATCACCAGTTTGAGAAGGACCTCGCGCGCGGCGAAGCCATCGGGCTGCCGATCGCGCTCCTCGTGCTGCTCATCGTCTTCGGCGCGGCCGTGGCTGCCGGTGTGCCGGTCATCCTCGCACTGCTTGGCATCCTTGTCTCGATGGGCATCACCGCCATCATCAGCCAGTTCATCGGCATCGATAGCTCCACCATCAACATGATCACGATGATTGGTCTCGCGGTCGGCATCGACTACACCCTCTTCATCGTCGAACGCTTCCGCGAGGAGCGTGCCGCGGGACAGGAGAAGGTTGATGCGGTCGTCGCGGCGGGCAATACCGCCAGCCGGGCCGTGCTCTTCTCCGGCATCACGGTCATTATCGCGCTCGCCGGGCTCGTCATCGTGCCGGCCAGCATGTTCGCCGGCATGGCGGTTGGCGCCATCACCGTGGTCGTTGCGGCCGTCGCCGTTGCCCTGACGTTGCTCCCCGCTGTCCTCAGCCTTCTTGGCGACCGCATCAACTGGCTGCGGCTGCCCGGACGAAAGACGAAGAGCGAGCAGCCGATCGATTCCGGCTTCTTCGGCAAGACCACCATGCTCGTGATGCGCCACCCGTGGATTGCCACCACCACCTCGGTCGCGCTCCTGGTCGCCATGGCCCTGCCCTACGCCCGCATCAACATCGGCGCCCTCGGCCTCAGCACCTTCCCGCAGCACCTCCAGTCGGTCCAGGCCTTCAACGTCCTCAACGAGGAGTTCTCGGCCGGCCTCATCGACCCGGCGGAGGTCGTCATCGAAGGCAACGTCGACTCTGCCGAGGTCTCCCTCGCGGTCGCCAACCTGCGCAGGGCCATCGCCCAGGATGGCGACTTCTCCACCATGTCCACCCTCACCACCGTCGAGGGCGGCCAGTACGGATACTTCACCGTCCTCCTGAACGGCGATGCCAGCAGCGAACGCGCGATGGATGCCCTCCGCCGGCTCCGCGGCGACTACATCCCGGCCGCCTTCGGAAACACGTCCGCCGAGGTCTACGTCGGCGGCGGCACCGCCCAGAACGTCGACTACATCGACACCATGAACCGGTACCTGCCGATCGTCATCGCCTTCGTCCTCACGCTCAGCTTCATCCTGCTGACCATGGTCTTCCGCTCCATCGTCATCCCGGTGAAGGCGATCATCATGAACCTCCTGAGCGTGGGCGCCGCCTACGGACTCGTCGTGCTCGTCTTCCAGGAGGGCGTCGGTGCGGGGCTCCTTGGCTTCCACCAGGCCGACCAGGTGGAGGCGTTCCTGCCCGTGTTCCTCTTCGCCGTACTCTTCGGGCTCTCCATGGACTACCACGTCTTCCTTCTGAGCCGCATCCAGGAGCGCTTCCTCCAGACCGGCGACAACGCGGGCGCGGTCGCCCACGGCCTCCGCTCCACCGCCCACATCATCACCGGCGCCGCCGCTATCATGATGGCCGTCTTCAGCGGCTTCGCTCTCGGCGACATGATCGCGCTCCAGCAGGTCGGCTTCGGCCTCGCCGTCGCCGTCTTCCTCGACGCCACGGTCGTCCGCTCGGTCCTCGTCCCCGCGAGCATGGAGCTCCTGGGTTCGAGGAACTGGTACCTGCCGAAGTGGCTGGAGTGGATGCCCCGGATCTCGGTCGAAGGCCCCGCCCGCCACGCCGACGGCAAGGTCCGCGGTCACGAGGCTCCCGCCTTCGAACTCGGCCCAATCCTCACCAGCGGCGACTGATCGACCCGTCTCCTTCCCTGCTCGAGGCCCCGGACGAACATCCGGGGCCTCGTAGCGTGTCGCCGGCCGCCCGGGGACCGGGGTTGCCGAGCCCCCGGCCCCAACTCCTCTACAATGCCCCCGTGGCACGCATCGCCCTCTTCGACCCCTGCTACATGGCCACCATCCGCCCCCAGGACGCGGCAAACGCCCGGCGCGTCCTCGAAGCGCTCGGCGACCAGGTCTCCCTGATCGACGGGCGCTGTTGCGGTCAGCCGGCCTTCAACAGCGGCTTCCGCGCCGAGGCGAAGTCCGTCGGCCGCGAGCTGCTGAAAGCCGGCCAGCCGTACGAGGCCGTCGTCGTGACCTCCGGCTCGTGTACCAGCATGGTGCGCCACTACTTGCCGGACCTGTTCGAAGGCGAGCGGGCCAGAGGCGCCCGGCGCATCGCCGAGCGCTTCGTCGATTTCGCGAGCTACGTCGCGGCGCACCCGAACCTGGGTACCCTCGGGCTTCAACTCGATGGCGTGGTCGCCTACCACGATTCCTGCCACACCCGCCGTGAGCTGGGCGCATCGGGCGCGGTGCTTGCGCTGCTCGGACGGATCGAAGGGCTCGAGGTGCGCCGCCTGACGTTCGAGGAAGAATGCTGTGGGTTCGGCGGCGCCTTCGCGGCCAAGCAGCCCGAGGTTTCCGTCGCCATGCTCACAGCGAAGCTCGAGGACGTGGCCCTCACCGGCGCGCGCGTCCTCGTCTCGGCGGACTTCTCCTGCCTGGCCCACATCCAGTCCGGGGCCGAGGGCATGGGCGTCCAGCTCGAGGGCTGGTCGCTGCCGGAAGTCCTGGTGAGGGCACTCGCATGAGCACCTACCGCGAACGCGCCGCCCGCGAAATCCGCGACCAGCGGCCCTCGGCCACCGTCACGCCCATCATGCGCAAGCTCATGGCTGATTCCGCCGCCACGCTCGGCCGGGGCCCGCTCGATGCCCGCGATCGCGCCGCCGCCGCCCGCGCCTATGCCGTCGACCACCTGGAGGAGTTGCACGACCAGGTCCGCGAACAGTTCGCCCGCCGCGGTATCGGCTACCATCGTGCCGCCACTCCCGCCGAGGCCGTCAACACCATCCGGCAGTTACTGGGCGATGCAAGGCGCGTCGCGAAGTCCAAGTCGATGGTCGGCGAGGAAGTCGGTCTCACCCACGCCCTGCGCGCCGCCGGTATCGACCTCCTGGAGACCGACATCGGCGAGTACATCGTCGACATCGAAGGCCGCGGACCCAGCCACATCACCGCCCCGGCGCTCCACCTCAACCG
>CAUJEQ010000011.1 GCA_963169135.1 Chloroflexota bacterium | reverse complement strand
GGCCAGGCGACCAGGTTCGCGCCTGGCGACAGCGGCAGTGAAGGAGTGCCCGGCGTCGCCGACGGTCCCGGGGTGTTCGTAGCTGCGGGAGTCGGGGTGTTCGCCGGAGCCGTCGTGGGCGTCCTGGTCGGCGTGGCCGTGGCCGGCGCGGGCGTGTTGGCCGGGCTCGATCCGGAGGGCTGCGGAGTCGGGGTGCTCGTGGGCACAAAGGTGGTCGGCGTGGCCGTGGCCTGTCCGCCGCCCTGGTTCACCGTTGGCGTGCTGGTCGGGGGCATGGAGGTTGGCGTTGCGGTCGGCAGGGCCGGGGTTGGCGTGTTGGTTGGGAGCGGCGTGCTGGTTGGGGGGAATGGCGTGTTGGTGGGTTCGCCGCCACCGCCGCCGCCAACGTCTCCACCACCGCCGCCGCCAGTGCCGTCGTCCGTCGTACCGAATGTCGTGGCCCAGTACCACCCATACTGCGAGCCGGCCTGGTAGTGGCGAGCGATGCCGATCTGTCTGTAGTACTGGCCGAGCATGTTCGCGTTGTGCCCGGGGGAATTCTGCCAGGCGATGAAGGCTGCCTGCGCCGAGCTCCAGGCGCCGCCCGCAGCCAGGTTCTCGCCCGCGCCCGAGGGGTAGCCGCAGTCGATGGCGCGCTGGTAGGCGGAGCGCCCCAGCGAGTCGGTGTGCTCGAAGTAGTTGTTCGTTGCCAGGTCCTCGGTCATCCACGCGGAGCCGCGGTTCAGGTTCGTCGAGATGGTCAGCGCGCCGAGTCCATTCTGGGACCGGTAGTTGTTGATGAGCGTCAGGAAGGCGAGCTCTTCCGAGTCATTCCCGTCGTGGGTGACGTCGCAGTTGGTGAGCGCTCCCGCGCGGTTGTCGTCGGCGAAGGTCATCGCGAAGCTGGCGAGGAGCGCCCCCATGATGGCGAGCGCCAGCGGCAGAAGGCCGCGGTGTGTCCTGATCTGCATCGAATCCCCCAGGGCTCCGTGTCTTTCGCAAGGAGCCTGTTAGAGGAATCGACCGTGGAAGGGGGCCAGCCGGTGAACGCCGGGTGACCGGGATGGGACGAAGCGGGGCGCCTTTCCTTTGTGAGCAGACCGTCTCGGGGATCCTCAGGGGGTGCGCGACCGGTAGTCGGCGATTGCGCCGCGAAGCGCGTCGGCGGCGAGCACGCTGCAGTGCACTTTATCGCCCGGAAGCCCTCCGATCGCCTCGGCGATTCGCTCGCGCGTCAGCGCCTCCACCTCCTCCAGCGTCCAGCCCCGCACCAGCTCGCTCGTGAAGGAGCTGGTAGCGATGGCGGGGGGACAGCCGCGCGTTTGCCAGCGGACTTCGGACACCCGCCCGTCCGCGATCCGGATGGTGACGCGCATCCGGTCACCGCAAACCGGGTTGGACTTCGTTGCCTCGCCGTCTGGATGGTCGATCTCGCCCGCGTTGCGAGGGTTCTGGAAGTGTTCGATGACCGTGTCGGAGTAGGCTGCCACCCGGAAAAGGTATCAGGTTGGGAGTGAGCGGTGTCAGGCAAGGCCCAGCGCGCGGAAGATCTCCTCAAATGTCGAGACACTGCCCGGGTTGAAGTGGGGGAGGGCGTACGTGACGCGGCCGTCGGCACCGACGATCACGACTCCGCGCCGCGACTTCGCCTCGTCGGGATCCCACATGCCGTACGCCTGCACCACGTTGCCGTGGAAGTCGCTGATGAGCGGGAAGGGGTAGTGATCGCGCTCCTGGAAACGCCGGTGCGAGCCGAGTCCGTTGGTGTTGATCGCCAGCACCTGTACACCGGCCTCCGCGAGAAGTCCGTGCTCCTGAGCGAATGCCTTCAGCTCGCTCGTGCACACCGGCATCCCGTCGTCCTGGTAGAACACGAGCATGACCGGTCCCGCAGCGAGGAGCTCGGCCAGGTCCGCATCGAACTGCGAGCCGTCCGCGCGGATGGCGGGGAGGGTGAAGAGCGGGGCCGGTTCGCCGGGGGCGAGCGGCGTCTCGCGCGGTGTGCGTGCAGGTGCGGTGTCGCTCACGGGACGGCCTCGAACCCGGGTGGCACACCCTCGATGCCGCGGGTGGCGGCCAGCACCCGGATGCGGCCCAGGCCGGCTCCGTCGGTCAGCTGTTCGAGAGCCCGGCGCCGGGCGAAGTACTCCTGCATGTCGCCCCGGGCCGCATCGACGAGCCCGCCGATGCCGAGAGCGTAGAGGAACTCCGACTGGGAAACCGGTCCGAACACGGTCATGCCTTCATCTTCGGCGGCCGCTGCGAGTTCTGAGAGGTTCACGTGGGCGGTGATGTCCTGTTCGCCAACGTGGAGGTAGGGGTCTTCGTGCGCGGTGTGGCGATAGAAGCAGAGGAGGGTGCCGGTGGTGCGCCACGGGGCCCAGAGCTCTTCCTGGGGGTATCCGTAATCAAACACGAGCACCGAACCGCGTTCGACCAGCGAGCAGAGGCTGCGCATCGCGGGATAGGCGCGCTGGTTTACCTCAAACCGGCCTTCCATGGGCGCGCCGTCGATCGAAGCGATACCGCCGGGCTGTTCGACGAAACGCTGGCCATCCCAGCGGACATACACCTCCACCGGGCCGCGCGGACCAGTATCGAAGAGCCGCACCGGCAAGGCGTCGAAGAACTCATTGGTCACCACGACCCCGTCCGGGGCCGGCGCGACGGGCGGCGTGGCCCACTCGACGCGCGGGTCGACGCCCGGGTTGTTGGGTTCGAGCGCAACATAACGGATAGAGTCACGGAAGCCGTCGGTGCGCCCCTCGGCCCAGTCGAGGATGGCAGCGGCAAGCGCGCCCTCCCCTGCCGCAGGTTCGAAAATAGTGAATTGCGCGGGCTTGCCAAGCCGCTCCCACGCATCGCGGCACCATGCTGCGACCGCCCACCCGAACATCGGATGGATAACCGGGCTAGTGAGGAAGTCGCCCTGGCGGCCAATGCGCCCCGGCCTGCGGTAGTAGCCGTGCTCCGGGTGGTAGAGAGCCAGTTCCATGAAGCGCTCGAAGGGGATGGCCCCGCCGGCCATCTCATCGACGATGGACTGGATGAGCCGTGGGTTGCCGAGAGCGGCGGTTCCGGGGTCGAGATCCAGCGCCATGTGTCCAGTATCGCGAGCAAACCGCTGAGGAGCACGGGCGCGCCGGAGTGAGTAGCGTTGTAGAACCCGGCCCCCTGTCGCCTTCCGGCCACCGCCTGTTACGCTGCGCGCTGCGAAGTCCTTCGCACGAGGCTAACCGTGTCGACTTCTCCTCCGGCGTCCGAGCACGCGGTCGATACCGCCATCCGCTACTTTGGCAAGGCGGTCAACATGTTCGACCCGCTCCGCTTCCGCGCGTGGGCTGAAATGGGCCTGACGACGGCCCAACTGCGCGTGCTCTTTCTGGTTCGCGAGTCTCCCGGGGTTACCGCTGGGGAGCTGGCGCACAAGATCGGCGTGACTCCCCCGACCATTTCGGGCATCGTCGACCGCCTCGTGAAGATGGACCTGGTGCGGCGCGAGGACGACGAGTCCGACCGGAGGCTCGTGCGGAACCTGCTCACCGAACAGGGGAACGCGACATGTAACCGGATGGAGCAGGGGACGGAAGTCTTCACACGCCGCATCCTCATCGAGATGGACCACACAGACCTGGAGGCCTTCATCGCCGGCCTCAAGGCCTTCGTCAACGCCAGCGAGTACGTCTCCCGGGTGGAGCCGGACCTCGCGGCAGTAGCCATGCCGGGGTTGAATCACGCATGACGACACGGAAACGAGTCCGGACGATTGACCTGGAGAACCCGTTCGCCGAATCGTTCGAGGGGATGTGCGAGGTGCTGCTGGTGCGCCATGGTGAACAGCAGTTCTTCGACAACATCCCGCTGGGCCAGGCGTATGACGCTCCGCTTTCAGCACTGGGGAAGCGGCAGGCCGAGGCGGTCGGCGAGCGGCTGGCGCCCGCGCGCATTGGGCGCGTGTACAGCAGCAACATGCGCCGCGCGCACGACACAGGCCAGGCCATTGCCCGGCATCACGGGCTCACACCGGTCGTGGTGCCCGACCTCCGCGAGATCGACCTCTGGCAGCGCGCCCCGCAGGACAAGGGCCTGCTCGACATCTACTCGCGTGAGCAACTCGCCGACATCTACCGCGAGGTCACGCGGACGCGCAAGCACGAGGCTTATCCGTATTGCGAAGACGTCGACGCGTTCCGCACGCGCGTGTTCGGCGCGTTCGACCAGATCGTGGACGAGAGTATCGGCATGCGTGTCGTCGTGGCCTGCCACGGCGGGGTCATCAACGCGATCCTGAGCCGGGTGCTGGGCTCGGTCTTCGATCACCTGGTCTCGGTGCACCACACCAGCATCACGGTGATGCGGGCGGCCGACACGCGCCGCTTCCTCCTGACCATCAACGACTACTCCCACGTGATGGAGTTCCAGAAGTCGCGCGGCGACATGAACGCCTGATGGACCTGCTGAAGCCGGACGCTTCGTGGTTTGAGATCGACCCGGAGTACTACCGGCACGGCGGGAGCTGCCTGAATCCGGCAGAAGCCGAGGGCGTTGACGTCCACGCGGGAAAGTCCATCCTTGTCGCGCCCCCGGGCAGCGGCGAGGAGGCGCTCTCGTTCGCGAACCTGGGCGCCGGGGTTACCGTGCTCGGCGACGGCGAAATGCTCGCACGCGTGCAAAAGCTGGCTGACAGTGCCGGCATGCAGGTCGAGCTCGCCACAGGCGATGCAATGGACCCGGCCGCCGTCTTCGGCGAAGAGGTCTTCGACGCGGTCTACTGCCCATGGGGGACGCTCGACTGGCTGGAGGCGTTCGACACGTGGGCCGAGAGTGTCGCCAATGTGCTCAAGCCGGCCGGGCGCCTTGTGCTCTATGACCGCCACCCAATCTCCAGCGTTGGCGCGGCGCACAAAGGGCTGTTCGTCGTCGGCAAGTCGTACTTCGGCGACGACGACCCGAAGGGCCACGGCTGGACGCTCGGCGACCTGATCAGTTCGCTTGGGGCCGAAGGCCTGGCGACGATGCTGTTCGACGAGTTCCCCGACGCAGACCGCTTCCCCACGCCCCTGGATGGGCTGGGTATCCGCTGGGACATGCGCTGGAGGCTGCCGGCAGCGATGCTGCTGGTGGCCATCCGCGTGCGGTAACCGTCCGGAGGAGCTCATGCGACTGGGCCTGTACTTCGCCCTGGCGGCGCTCCTTCTTGCCGTCACGGTC
>CAUJEQ010000010.1 GCA_963169135.1 Chloroflexota bacterium | reverse complement strand
TCACCCATCATGCCGATGCACTTTTCGTACTGCGGGAGGAAGAGGCCCGGTGGGAAGGCGGCGTAGAGGAGCGGGGGCCGGCCAGCGGGGAGAGCGGACCATGCCTCGCTCACCCAACGGTGGAGGGCGATGTGGTCCGGGTGGCCGTAGGCACCGTCAGGGCCAAGGGTGAGGACCAGGTCCGGCTGCAGGCGGGTGATGGCGGCCGAAACGCGGCGTTGTTCGCCACGGTGGAGCCGCAGTTCGCCATCGGGAAGGCCCCAGAAGCGGGGTGGATCCGCCCCGAGGAGCCGGCAGGAGGCATCGAGTTCAGCCTCGCGGGCTTCCGCAACGCCGTTCGGAGTAGTGTCGCCGCCGTCATGGCGCTTGCCGCGCTCGCCGAACGAAGCGCACTCGACGGAGCAGGCCCAGCCGGCGCGGGCGGCCAGGGCAATCGTGCCCCCGAAGCTGTACGACTCATCGTCGGGGTGGGGGATGAGGGCGAGGAGGCGCGGCATGGCGAAGATCGTAGCCGGTGAAAGCGTGGGACACCCGCGGCCGGCTTTGCTAGAGTTGGTCCGCCCATTCAGCAGGCCTGAACTACCGCCTGGCCGCTGGGACCGCACGACACCATCTCAGGAGTACATGCACATGGCTGGAAGGCTCGCAGGCAGGGTCGCAATCGTCACGGGCGCGGGGCGCGGGATCGGGAGGGGCGAGGCGCTGCTCCTGGCCAAGGAGGGCGCGAAGGTCGTCGTGAACGACTTCGGCGGCAGCACGGCCGGCGATGGCGGCGCAACCTCGCCGGCCGACGAGGTTGTCCAGGAAATCAAGGACATGGGCGGCGACGCGGTCGCGAACTACGGGAACGTCGCCTCGATGGCCGACGGCGAGGCCATGGTGAAGCAGGCGCTGGACGCGTTCGGGCGGCTGGACATCCTGGTGAACAACGCGGGCATCCTGCGCGACCGAATCATCTTCAACATGACCGAAGAGGAGTGGGACGCGGTGATCGCGGTGCACCTGAAGGGGCACTTCACGATCACGCGGCACGCATCGATAGTGATGCGGCAGCAGCGGAGCGGCCGGATTGTCAACACCTCCTCGGAGTCGGGGCTGGGGAACCTGGGCCAGGCGAACTACGCGGCGGCGAAGGAAGGCATCGTCGGGCTGACACGGACGCTGGCACTCGACCTGGGCAAATACGGCGTGACCGCCAATGCGATCCGGCCGCGCGCGGCGACGCGGCTGACGCTGAGCCCGGAGATGGAAGCTGCCCGGGTGCGCCGCCAGCAGCTGGCCGCGAGCGGTTCGGCTCCCGCAGCGCCGGCAACACCGACCGAACAGGCGGTGGTTGGGATCGCGGCGATGGCGCCGGAGCTCGTGGCGCCGCTCGTCGTGTACCTCTGCTTCGACGAAGCCAGCAACATCAACGGGCGCGACTTCATCGTGGGCGGCAACGAGGTCAGCCTGATGTCCCTCCCGCAGCGCGAGCGGACCATCTACAAAGAGGGTGGCTGGGACCTGGACTCGCTGGCGAGGGTGTTCCCGACCACGCTCGGCGCCGGTGTGATCAACCCGAAGCCGGCCGAGGGGAAGTAGAGGGCCGCAGCCGAACGTTGGTGGCGGCGCCGGTGAGCGGTTCGAACCTCCTGCAATCCGTAGTGATTCCAGATCACTCTTTCAGCGCATATCCGCCTCGACGACAGTTCCGCGATCGGAAAGGTAGCCCCGGGTCGCGTCATACGACACCCGGGCTACCTTTTGCAGGCCAGGGCTCAGCGTGAGGAGACTGGCACTGAGCCTGGCCCGTCAGGGGAGGACCGCGCCGATCAACCGGCGGGTTCGGCGCTGGCGGCCGTTGCGACGGACGGCCCGGGGACCAGGGCGGGCTGATGTCCGCCTTCGATGTTGATACGTGGGACCCACTCCAGCCAGGAGGGGAAGTACCAGTTCCAGTCGCCGAGCAGTTCCATGCTCGCCGGTACAAGCACCATGCGGATCACCGTGGCGTCGAGCACGATGGCGACCGCCAGGCCGAAACCGACCTGCTGGAAGACCACCAGTTCGCCCGAGGCCATGCCGGCGAACACGACTACCATGATCAGGGCGGCGCCCGTGATCATGCCGGCGGTGCTCCTGAGCCCGTGGGCGACCGACCTCGCGTTGTCTCCCGTCTCGTCGTAGCGCTCTTTGATGCGGCTGAGCAGGAAAACGTGATAGTCCATCGAGAGCCCAAACAGGATGGCGAACAGGAACAGCGGCAGCCAGGACTCGATGACGGGCGCTTCCCGCAGCCCAAGTGCCCCGGCGCCGTGACCCTCCTGGAACACCAGGACGATGAGACCGTACGCGGCCCCCACCGAGAGCAGGTTCAGGACCACCGCTTTCAGCGGGACCACGATGGAGCGAAACACCACGAGCAACAGCAGGAAGCTGGAGCCAAGAACGAACGTGAACACGAGCGGCAGATAGTCCCTCTGCAACTGGACGGAATCCACGGTCTCCGCGGTGGGGCCACCCACGAGGACCCGCGCCCCAACGCCGCTGAAGGCTGCCGGGATGTAGTCGCCGCGCAGTCGATCGAGGGCGTCTCGCGACTCCGTGCTGGAGAAGTCGCCCGGCATCGCCACGGTCAGGAGCGCGAGGTCGCCGGTTTCGTTCGTCTCGAGCTGCGATGCCCCGAGGAACGAGTCCGACTCGATCAGGGCCGTCAGGTTGGCGATCGCGCCCTGCACGGCCGGGTCTTCGACCTGCGGGGCATCGATGACGACATCGGCCGTCAGCACACCGTCCGAGAACTCGCGATTGATGACATCGAAGGCATGGCGCGCATCGCTGTCCTCGGGAAGGGAGCTGATTCCGACGCTGCCGAGGTTAATGCTGAACAGCGGGACGGCCGCGGCGACCAGGAGAGTGCCGGCGAGCGCCACACTGATGACCGGCCGGGCCGCTACGGCCCGGGAGATCCAGTCCCAGAGTCCGCCTTCGCGATCGGTCCGCATGCGGCGGCCGATGAACGGCAGGGTAAGCCAGTTGATGCGGTCGCCCAGGAGACCCAGGACTGCGGGGAGCAGGGTCATCGATGCGAGCACCGTTGCGGTCACGACGAGGATCGCCCCAACGGCGAAGCTCCGGAAGGTGGCGTCGGGTAGGATCAACATGCCGGCGAGCGCGATGGCAACGGCCATACCGGAGAAGAAGACCGTGCGGCCGGCCGTAGCGCCCGCGGTCGCGATCGCGCCGGTCTTGTCCTGACCGAGCCCGCGCTCCTCGCGGAAGCGCTGGACGATGAACAGCGAGTAGTCGATGCCCACCGCCAACCCGATCATCGTGATGATGAAGACGACGAAGTTCGACATCTCCATGATGTTGCTGACGAGAGCAGTGGCGCCTGCGGCGACGAAGATGGACAGCAGCGCGAGGACGACGGGCAGCCCGGCCGCCACCGCAGCGCCGAACACGACCAGCAGGATGACGAGCGCGATGGCGATGCCGATCATCTCTCCCTGCTGCAACGTCTCTTCCAGGAGCACGGACATCTCGCCCTCAACGCTGCCGAATCCAACGGTGGTGACGCGGAAGTCGCTCCCGGCCCCGGCGGCCTCGACAGCAGATACGACAGGGGAGGCGGTTTCCGCGGCATCCGCCTCGTCACCCGCAAGGACCACCGGGATGAGGACCGTGTGCCCGTCTTCGGAGACGAGCCCGGGTGCGCCCTCGCGGTAGCTTGCGACAGAGTCAACCTCGCCCAGGCCACGGAGTCCAGTCACAAGCGAATCGACGAAGGCGCCATACGCGTCCTGCCCGGCCGTCGCGGTCCGGGATTCGACAACGATGAACTCTTCGGGCGGTGTCTGCTGGCGGAGGCGCTGGTCGATCAACGCCCTGGCCTTCGTGGCCTCGGTTCCGGCAGCGCCGGGGCTTGCCGTCAGGCTCATCGTGCCTGCGGCGAAGTAAGCACCGACGAGCAGCACCACCCAGAGTCCGAGGACCCTCCATGGGTGCATTGCGGCAGCGCGTGCAACCTTTCCCGTGAACGGGACCTGTCGTTTGCCGGCCGGGAGGTGCCGACTTCCTGCCTGGCCTCCCCGGCGATTGTTGGAACGTAACGTGGTCATCGCCTCTCCTCCATGTGTGTTGAGTTGACCCACATTCGAGGCTAGGGCTGGCGAGGCGAGGCGTCGTCGCCCCCGGGGGTGAACCTGGTGTCCACCCTGGGGGGAATTCCGGCCGGCCGATACTCCCCCTGGCGGGGTATGAATCATCGGGAAGGAGTGGGGATTAGCTGCCGCGCGGTTCCACGAGGCCCACGTCGTAGGCGAGGATCACCGCCTGGGTGCGGTCGCGGAGGTTGAGCTTCATGAAGATCCGCTTGATGTGCGTCTTCACCGTTCCCTCGGAGAGGACGAGCAGATCGGCAATCTCCGCATTGGAAAGCCCGCGGGCAACGAGGGCCAGCACCTCGCGCTCGCGCTCAGTGATGTCGGCGAGTTCCTTGCCTCCGGCCGGTTTCGCGGCGGGACGCTGGGCGAACTGGTCGATGAGACGACGCGTCACGGAGGGGGCCAGAAGCGCTTCTCCCGCTGCCACGACACGGATGCCGGCGACGAAATCGGCGGCCGGGGTCCGCTTGAGCAGGAATCCACTGGCGCCCGCCCGCAGCGCCTCATACACGTACTCATCCACCTCGAACGTGGTGAGAATGAGGACGCGGGAGGTCTCCTTGCGGCCAAGTGCGGCGATCTGCCGGGTGGCCTCGAGTCCATCCATCCCGGGCATCTGGATGTCCATGAGGACCACGTCCGGGTCGAGTTGGCGCGTGAGTTCCACGGCCTCACCGCCATTGCCCGCCTCACCGACCACTTCGATGCCGGGTTCGGATTCGAGGATCAAACGGAAGCCCGCGCGAACGAGCTGTTCGTCGTCGGCCAGCAGGACGCGGATGGTCACTCGAGGCCCCCTTCGAGCGGGAGCATGGCATGGACGCGGAAGCCGCCGGCGGCTCGCGGGCCGACCGTGAGTTCGCCGCCGAACATGCCAACGCGCTCTCTCATCCCGATGAGCCCACGCCCTTCATGATCATCGTGGTCGCCAGAGGGTGTTGTGCCGCGGCCGTCGTCGGTGATCTCGAGCTCGAGATTGTCCGGCCCGTATCGTATCCGGACAGAGGCATGGGCGGGGCCAGCGTGTTTGAGGGCGTTGGTCAGCGCTTCCTGGATGATTCGGTAGGCCGAGAGGTCGACGCTGGATGGCATGGGGCATGGCGTGCCCTCGACCGTCACTTCGACAGGCAGCCCGGCCTCCGAGACCTGGGCGGCGAGGGCATCGATGTGGCCCAGGTTTGGCTGTGGGCTCAGCCCGTCCGCCTCCGGGTCGCTCGCGCGGAGGACCCCGAGCATGCGCTCCATGTCGGTCAGCGCCTGCCTGCCGGTCGATTCGATGGAGGCGAGCGTGTCGCGCACGAGTTCCGGCTTCGAATCGAAGACTCGCTGCGCTCCGCCGGACTGGATCACGATGAGGTTGAGCGCATGGCCGACGATGTCGTGGAGCTCCCGGGCGATGCGGGCGCGCTCGTCGGCGACGGCTTCTCGAGCGCGCACCTCACGGCGGCGTTCGAGGAGGGTCGCCCGTTCTTCCACGAGATCCGTGTACTCTCTGCGGCCCCGCACATAGGTGCCGAGCCCCCAACCCGCGGAATAGGTGACGAAGGTCGTGAGGGCCGCAAC
Organism: Chloroflexota bacterium; assembly: GCA_963169135.1. GTDB lineage: Bacteria > Chloroflexota > Dehalococcoidia > Tepidiformales > Tepidiformaceae > Amarobacter. The sequence goes on along the minus strand of CAUJEQ010000010.1, from coordinate 17,492 downwards.
CAGCCCGGGGTCTCCCCGGTTCGTCGTGAAATAAATGGTGATGCCGGCGGCGGCGATGACGCCCGCAAGGACCCCCTTCCGAAAATCAGTCAGTGCGGCGGCGCTGTACAGAATGACCAGCGCTGCGAACGTGCCGGGCGGCACTTCTTGAAAGCCGAGGGCGGCGTGCAGGGAGATCGCGGCGACGCTGAGCGCAAGGGCTCCCAGGGGAGCAACCCGGCGCGCCGCGAGGGGCATCGTCTGCAGGAGCAGCAATCCGATGCCGAGGAAGTCGTCACTCCGGTAGCGGTCGTCGTCGCCAACCCGTGCGGCGACAGTCCAAAGGGCGGCGACGGTGAAGGCCAACGCGAGAAGCGCATCAACCGCATGGGGGTCGACGCGCCGGATCCGTTCGAACAGGCCTTTTGTCCGCATTGCTAGTGACGACACATCCCAATTCTCGCCGGGGCCGCCATCTTATACCTCAACCGCGCCAAACCTGCGCGAAGAGGCTACACGACGACCTGCTCGCGGTACTCGCCATAGACCTTGCGCCACATGTTGCAGACTTCGCCGACGGTGGCACCGGCGTTCACGGCGGCGATGATGTACGGCATCGTGTTGGACTGCGGGTCGCGGCTCGCCTGTTCGAGGGCGGTCATCGCAGCGGCGTGGGCAGTGGCGTCCCGCTCGGCTTTGTGCTTCTTCAGCCGGGCCAGGTGGCGCTGCTCGCCCTCCGGGTCGAACTGCAGGATCGGGATGTCCGGCTTCTCTTCGCTGACGTACTCGTTCACGCCCACGATGATCCGGTCGCGGGTGTCCACTTCGAACTGGTAGCGCGCCGAGGCGTCGGCGATCTCCTTCTGGAAGAAGCCCGTCTCGATCGCCGGGATGACCCCGCCGAGCGACTCGATCTGTTCGAAGTACTTCAGGACCTCGTTCTCCATGTCGGTCGTGAGCCTTTCCACGAAGTAGCTGCCGCCGAGCGGGTCGACCGTGTTGCTCACGCCCGACTCGTGGAGGATGACCTGCTGGGTGCGGACGGCCAGGCGGGCCGCTTTGTCGCTCGGGAGGGCGATGGCCTCGTCCATGGCGTCGGTGTGGAGCGACTGGGTGCCGCCCATGACCGCCGCCAGCGCCTGGATCGCCACGCGGACCAGGTTCACCTCGGGCTGCTGCTCGGTGAGGGAGACACCGGCGGTCTGGGTGTGGAAGCGCATGAGCCACGAGCGCGGGTTCTTCGCGCCGAAGCGCTCGCGCATCTGGCGCGCCCAGATGCGGCGGGCTGCCCGGAACTTCGCGACCTCCTCAAAGAAGTCGTTGTGGCTGTTGAAGAAGAAGCTGATGCGGCCCGCGAAGCTATCGATGTCCATCCCCCGGGCGATGCCCCACTTCACGTACTCGATGCCGTCGGCGAGGGTGAAGGCGAGCTCCTGGGCGGCCGTCGCCCCCGCCTCGCGAATGTGGTAGCCGCTCACGCTCACCGGGTTCCAGAGCGGCATCTCGTTCGCGGCGAACTCAATCGTGTCGGTCACGAGCCGCATCGAGTGGTCCGGCGGGTAGATGAACTCGTTCTGGGCGATGTACTCCTTGAGGATGTCGTTCTGGAGTGTGCCAGCCAGCTTCGCCCGCGGGATGCCGCGCTTCTCGGCGGCGGCGATGAAGAGCGCCCAGACCACCGGGGCGGGGCTGTTGATGGTCATCGAGGTGGTGATCTTCTCCAGCGGGAGGCCGCCCAGGAGGATCTCCATGTCGCTCAGGGAGTCGACGGCGACGCCGCAGCTGCCGAACTCGCCTTCGGCCCACGGTTCGTCGTGGTCGTAGCCCATGAGGGTGGGCATGTCAAAAGCGACCGAGAGGCCGTTGTTGCCGGTGGCGAGGAGGTCCTTGTAGCGCTGGTTGGTCTCTTCGACCGAGCCGAAGCCGCTGAACATGCGGATGGTCCACGGTTTGCCGCGGTAGCCGGTGGGGTGGATGCCGCGCGTGTAGGGGTAGTTCCCGGGCAGGTTGATGTCGCGCTCGTAGTCGAGGTCCGCGATGTCCGTGGGGTCGTAGAGGCGCTCGATCGGGCGGCCGGAAACGGTCATGAACGGGCCGGCGAGCTCTTTGCCTTCGTTCAGGACAGCCTCGTCGTACTTGATGCGAAGCTCTTTCGCGCGCTCAAGGTTGTCGGTCATCGCGGGCACACCTCGCCGGAAAAGAGGGTGGAAGAAGTGTAGCGGGTTTCGCAGGGAGAGAGAGGCGCTGTGCCCGGAACCGTTCGAGGCGTGTACGCTTAGTCCCATGGCGAAAGACGAATCCTTCGACATCACCACCGGATGCGACCTCCAGGAGGTCGCGAACGCGGTAAACCAGGCGCGCAAGGAGATCTCCACGCGGTTCGACTTCAAGAACGTCGTCGCGGAGATCGACTACGAGCACGGCGCGACGAAGATGGGACTGCACGCCGCGGACGACTACAAGCTCGAGGCGATGTGGCAGGTACTGAGCCAGCGGCTCATCGCGCGGAACGTGCCGGTGAAGAACCTGGTACGCGCGACACCGCAAAAGGCCTCGGGCGGGACCGTCCGGCAGGAAGTGACGCTGGTCCAGGGGATTGAGCAGGACATCGCGAAGAAAATCGTGAAGTTCGTGAAGGACCAGAAGTACAAGAAGGCACAGGCGCAGGTCCAGGGAGACGCGGTGCGGGTGAGCGCCCCGGCGCGCGACGAGCTGCAGCAGGTGATCGCCGACCTGAAACACGAGGACTTCGGGATCGAGCTGAAGTTCGGCAACTACCGATAGCGGGCCTCAGGGCAGACGCGTGAAGATCTGGTCGAGCGCATCGCACTCTGCACTCGCCGCTACCTGACGCCGAACGCCTCGAACGTGAGGATGGTGAAGGTGTCGCGGATGTGCGGGATCGAGTGGATCTGGCTCTCGATGAGGCGGCCGAGGCCGTCGACATCCTCGACGTAGAGCTTCACGAGGAGGTCGTACTGGCCGGTGATCGAAAAGCACTCGGAGAAGCTATCGACCTCGGCGATGCGGTTGGCCACTTCCGTTGTGTGGCCGGGTTCGGTTTTCACCATGACGAAGACTGCACGCATTAGCGCAGTGTACGACAGCCGGATGAGGGCGCCGAAGTCGAGCCCTGGCTAGTAGTCGTTTGGCGCAGCGGCGCCGCTGAGGGCGTCGCGGAGGGCAGCGATACGGGCGCGCTCGGCAAGCAGGTTCAAGATTTCGAGCGCTTCCGAGGGGGACGGGGTCTCGCCTGCTTCCTCGATGAGCCGCGTGACCTCGCGGTCGATGTCGCGGATCTGGCGTTCGATCTGGTCGAGGGTCACGGTCTGGGTGCCCGCCCCGGGCGTGGGAGTGCCCGCACCCTGGCCAGGGCCTGGCGTGCCGGCGCCCGGTGTGCCGGTTCCCGGAGTGCCCGCACCGGGAGAGGGCGTGCCACTCCCGTTCTGGCCGCCATCCCCCGGAGATGGTGTCGCCTCCGCACCGGGTTGCGTTGGCGAAGCTCCAGGCTGCTCGCCGGGTTCAGGTGCGGGGGTGGCGGTCTCTGGAGGCGGCTCGGGCGGGTAGAGGAGGCGGAGGACCACCTCGTAGTCGTGGCGCGACTCATCGGTGGGGACTTCGAGGAGGGCGCGCCGGAAGGCTTCAAGGGCCTCCGGGAGACGCTCGGCGGAGAACTGGTGGTGGCCGATGCTTGCGTAGGCGCGGGCACGGACATCGGGGCTGTTCGAGACGAGCGCGCGGCGAGCGGAGAAGACGGCCTCGTCAAAGCGCCCGGCAGCGTGGTAGGCGGCAGCGAGGTTGATGGCCACATCGGGGTCATCGGGACGTTCGACCTGGGCTTCGAGGAACCTTTCGATGGCGGCGGCGGCGTCCCCCTGTCCCAATGCCTCGCGGCCGGCTTCGTTGGCCTGGTAGGCGCTCGTTGCGCAACCAGAAAGCAAGGACATGGCTGCCGCGAGCGCGGCCCCGCGTCGCCAGCCGCCGCGGCCGACGCGTTCGACGAGCGCGCCAAGGACCAGCAGCGCGAGCGCGGCGCCAGCAAAGTAGCGGTGGCGCTCGATGGGTATGGTCGTCGGGCGGGCGTCGACCTGGGCGCGTTCCAGCGCCTGGAGGCGGCCATCGACGACGCCCGGCACGACGGAGAGGTCGGAGCCCAGGTAGCGCCCACCCGCGGCGGTGGCGAGGGCGCGGAGGAACGGTTCGTTGAGGCGCGTGACGACGGGGGCGCCGGACCCATCCCGCAGGGGCTGCTCGGTGCGGGTGCGGAAGTCCAACACCGGGATGGTGGCGCCCTCGGCGGTGCCTATGCCCGCCACCAGAAGGTCGGCGCCAGATCCCGCGACGAGAAGTGCGCTGGCAGTCGGGTCGCCACCGAGGTCGTCGCCATCGGTCAGCAAGAGAATGACCCGCCCGCTGGAGGACTGGTCGGTCAGCAGGTTGACCGCCTCTTCGAGCCCTAGCCCGGCGGAGGAACCCCCTTCCACGAAGACGACACCGGTGACAAGGGAGTCGATGACCTGGTTGGCGGCGGCAAAGTCGGTTGTGAGGGGAAAGCGGGTACGGGCACTGCCGGCGAATACGACGAGACCGACCCGGTCGCCGCCCAGGCGGGCGAGTGTCGCCGAGACGGTGTCTTTCGCGGCCTGGAGGCGGCTGGGCGCGACGTCACGGGCGTCCATGCTGCGGGAGATGTCCATCACGATGACAAGGTCGGCGCCCGTGCGAGGTACGCGGGACTCCTTCGTGCCCCAGCGCGGCTGGGCGGCAGCGCCGAAGGCGGCCATGGCGGCAAGCGAGAAGAGCGCCGCCGCCAGGTACGGCGGGGACGCACCCCGCACACGAGAGAGGGTCCGGGCACGTTGCTCGCCGCGGCGGACACCCCAGAGCCATGCTGCGAAGCCCACGGGAACCACGGGAAGCAGCGCGAGCACCCATGCGTTAGCAAAGGTCACGTCGCTCATGCGGGCGACCTCCGGAGGAGGGTGCCGCGGAGCACAAGTTCCAGCAGAAGGAGCGCGGCAGCCCCGCCGGCGAACCACGGGGCGAGTTCGGTGAAGCGTTCGAAGGATTCGCGGCTGATACGGCTGGTCTCGAGGCTGCCAATCTCCTCGTAGACATCCGCGAGCGCCTGGGGGCTGCTGGCGGTGAAATAGCGCGCGTTGGTGCGGTCGGCGATGTCGCGGAGGAGGGCTTCATCGATTTCGCGGTTGTTGAAGGGGCTGTCGCCGGAGACGACGCCGATGGTGTATACGCGGATCTTGAGGGCGACGGCGAGCTGGGCTGCCTCCTCAGGGCTGATGGAGTCCGCGTTATGTTCGCCGTCCGTCAGGAGGATGACGACGCGGCTGGCGGCGGTGGAGTCCTGGAGCATGTTGAGCGCATTGGCGAGACCCACGCCGATGCCAGTCCCATCGGGGAGGAGGCCGCTTTCGACATCGGAAATCATCCGGTCGAGCGCTCCGTAGTCGAGGCTTGGCGGCGAGAGCGACAACGCGTCCTTCTGGAAGACGACGAGGCCGATGCGATCGTTCTCGCGCTGCTGAATGAACTCGCGGATGACGTCCTTGGTTACCTCGAGGCGGGTTGAGTTGCCAAAGCGCTGCTCCATCGAGCTGGAGATGTCCAGCGAGAGGGCGATGTCGATGCCTTCGCCGGGGATGACTGCGGTGGCGTTACCCTTGCGAGGCCCGGCGATGGCAACCGCGAGAGCCACCACCGCAAGCACTCGAAGTGCGGGCAGCGTGCGAGCGGCGCGCAGGCGCCAGGTCGGCTGGATGCCCGCCACCGGAGAGACCGAGGGCACCGAATAGCCGCGGGCGCGGCGGCGGGCGAGCCATGCTACCGGGAGCGCCAGCAGGGCGAGGGCGAGGGCGGCGGGCAGGGCGAATTCCATCAGGCGCCCACCTCCACGATCTCACGCGCCATGGTGAGGTCGGCCTGGCGTCGCTCGGCTGCGGGCCGGTAGCCGGCGTAGATGACGGCATCACACTCTTCGAGGAGGCCGCCGACCAGACGCGCCTGCCAGCGGTCGACGCCCCGGTCTTCGAGGCGGCGGCGGAGTTCGTTGCTGGTGAGGGCGGTTGCGCGCAGGTTGTAGCGGCGGGCGAGCTCCGTCTTCACCACGGAGGACATGACGCGGTAGGCGGAGACCGGGTCAGAGTCGATGACTGCTTCGGCGGTCTGGAGACCTGGCAGCTCCCGCGCAACCGCGGGACGGGCTGCGGCGCGGCGCGGACGGCGCATCCACCGTCGCACAAGCGCCCACGCCAGGAGGCAGACCAGGGCGATGCCCAGCGTTGTGCCGGCAGCGATTGCGGGGCGCAGGAGCGGCGACTCGGCACCCTCGATGGCGACCGGGGGGAGCAGTGGCGTGAGTTCCAGCGGGTCGTCAGGGCCAAGCGTTGGAAGGACGGTGAGGGAGACCGGGGGAAGCGTGCGGGTGGTGACTTCGGCCCCCGAGACGATGACGACCGTCGGCGCGAAGGCGATATCGCCGGGCAAAAGCGGGGCGACTTTCACCTCGAAGATCCAGAGCGATTCGGCGCCGCGGGTGACCACCGAGGGGGAGGCGGTCGTGACAAGTTCGATGCCGGCCCAGGAGGGTCCACCGGGAGTAATTTCGACCACGGTGCCGGCAGGGGCGGTCACGCGAATGGTGGCAGAGAGGTGCTCGCCGAGGAGCGCGGATGCGCGGCGCAGCTCGACGCGGTCCTCTTCGGCGGACTGCGCAGCGGCGAGCACGCCGGGGACCAGCCCTGCAAGCACGAGGAGCGTGACGGCGAGTGCCCGGCGCATCTAGGCCACCCCCACGGTGCGGCGCTTGAAGAACTGCAGCAGCGCAGGCACGTAGTCGACGCCGACCATCAGGGGGATCTCGTCGATCCCGATTGCGCCAAACAAGCGCTTGCGTTCGTCATCGAGTTCGGCGACGCGGTGGGCGTACGCGTCGCGGACGTTGTGGCTGCCGGTGTCGATTTCGATTGGCTGGCCGGTCTCGCTGTCGCGGAGGGTGACGATGCCGGCGTCGGGCAGGCGCTCATCGATAGGTTCGCGGGCGCGGACGGCGATGATGTCGTGGCGGCGAGCAGCGGCGCGCAACTGGCGCGGGTCGATACCGGCGAGGAAGTCGGAGACGAGGAAGACCGTCGCGCGGCGTTTCTGGACGCCGGTCAGGTATTCGAGGGCGGAGCCGATGTCGGTCCCGGTGGTCTCGGGCTGGGCCCAGAGCATTTCGCGGACGACGCGGAGGACGTGGGTGGCGCCGCCGGAGGGGCGCACGTAGCGCTCGGGCTTGCTGGCGAAGAGGAGCAGGCCGACTTTGTCCTTGTTGCGGATGGCGGCGAGCGCGAGCACGGCGCAGACCTCGGCGGCGAGGTCGGCTTTGCTCTGCGGGAGCGCGCCGGCCCGCTGGGAGGCGCTCACATCGACGACGAAGAGGACGGTCAGGTCGCGGTCTTCCCGGTAGCGGCGGATGGAGGGCTGGCCGGTGCGGGCATAGGCCTTCCAGTCGAGGGAGCGCACGTCATCGCCGGGGACGTAGGGGCGCAGCTCGTCGAACTCAATGCCGCGGCCGCGGAAGACGGCATGGTACTCGCCAAGGAAGAGGCTGTTCACGAGGCGGCGAGCCTTGATTTCGATGGCACGGACGCGGTCGAGCATCTCCGGGGGGATGCTTCCGGGGGCCGCAGCGGACGCGCGCCGCTTCTGGAGGCGGTCCCAGCGGGGGTCGGTTGGCGGCCTGCGGCGGAATGGCAGCTTCATCGGCGAAGCCCTACCCGGCTAGGGAACATCGACCCCATCGAGTACGCGGTCGATGAGGTCGTCGGTGGAGAGCTCCTCGGCTTCGGCCTCGTAAGTGGTGACGATGCGGTGGCGCAGGACATCGTGGGCGAGCGCCTTTACGTCGTCCGGGATGGTGTACGCGCGGCCCTGGAGGAAGGCGTGGGCTCGTGCCGCCTGGGCCAGTGCAATGCTCGCGCGCGGTGAGGCGCCGAAGCCGATGAGGGACTGGAGCTCGGGCAGGCGGTAGGCGGCGGGTCGGCGGGTCGCGAAGACCAGCTGGATGATGTAGTCCTTCAGGGCGTCGTCGATGGCGACCTCGCGGACGGCGCGGCTCGCCTCGGTAAGCGCCTCGCGGGTGGCGACCACGTTTGCGCGATGGCCAGTGCCGTTGAGGCTCATCTCCAGGATCTGGCGTTCCTCCTGGCGGGAGGGGTAGTCGACCTTCACCTTCAGGAGGAAGCGGTCAAGCTGGGCTTCGGGGAGCGGATAGGTCCCTTCCTGTTCGATGGGGTTTTGCGTGGCCATGACGAGGAAGGGCTCATCGAGCGGGAAGGTTTCGCCGCCGATGGAGACCTGGCGTTCCTGCATGGCTTCCAGGAGGGCCGACTGGACCTTGGCGGGAGCGCGGTTCACCTCATCAGCGAGCACAAGGTTGGCGAAGATCGGACCGCGGCGGACGGAGAAACGGCCTTCGGCGGCGTTGAAGATCTCGGTGCCCATGAGGTCGGCGGGGAGCAGGTCGGGGGTGAACTGGATGCGGACATATTGGAGGTCGAGCGCCTGGGCGAGGGTGGAGACAGTGAGCGTCTTGGCCAGGCCGGGCACGCCTTCAACCAGGATGTGGCCCTGGCAGAGCATCCCGATGAGCAGGCGGTCGATAAGGTCGTCCTGTCCGACGATGACGCGATGGACCTCTTCGCGGACGCGGGTAAGAGTCTCGGAGGCGCGGGCCGCTGCTGGGGAAAGGGAAAGGGCTCCGGTGGCCAATGAGTGCTCCGGGGCGAGTGTGGTGCTTTGCATTGTACGGGGCCAATTGAGAATTCGGGGGCTGGCTGGTTGACGGAGGTAAGGGCGACGGAAGGGTAACGTCGTTCACCCGGATGACGCTGACGCACCGTGGGTCTCAGTCGTCGATGGGCGCGGTTGCAGCAGGGTCGTAGCTGGCGCGGGCGAAGGCGACGGCCCAGACCTCGCGTGCGCCGGCGTCGCGCAGCACGAGCGCGCATTCGTGGACGGTGGCGCCCGTGGTGACGACATCGTCGACGAGGGCGACACTCTGGCCGTGGAGGCTCGGGCCTGCATAGACGAACGCGCCGGCGACGTTGGTGCGGCGTTCGGAGAGGCGCTGGCCGACCTGGCGGTCGGTGCGGCGGATACGAGCCAGGCCGGGCGAGGGTTGCGGGAGCGGGGTGTTGCGCAGCAGCAGTTCGGACTGGTTGAACCCGCGCTCACGGAGGCGCGACCGGTGGAGGGGTACCACAAAGCAGGCATCGAAGACGAGGTCGGGCAGTGCCTCAGTCAGCAGGCGCCCCATAACGGGGGCGATGGCTCTGTAGTAGCGGTACTTGAGGTCGTGGACGAGCTGGCGGGCCGGGCCGGCCATTTCGAAGGCGGCGCGCACGCCTGCCAGGTGCTGGAGGTGGAAACAGCGCGGGCAGAAGTCGGCGCCATCCCAGCGGGCGGAGCAGTGGCGGCAGCGCCCCGGGCCCGTAGCCGGTTGGAGGGATGCCTCGCAGGGCCCACAGAGAGCCGTATCGAAGGCGCCGCAGCCGGCGCAGCGGAGCGGAAAGAGCAGGCCGGCGGCGGCTTGCACCAGGCGGGGTGGCACGGCCGGCAGTCTACGGGAACAGGCGGCGAAATGGGGTTTGTCTCTACAATGAAAGGATGAACGTAACCGTGCTGCTTTTCGCATCGGTGGCCGACCGCGCCGGCACGCGCCGGGTGGAGCTGCCATGTGCGGCCGGAGACACGGTGGCGAGCGTCCGCGACCGGTTGCTGGAGCGGTTTCCGCAGCTGGCCGCGGCGGTCCCGACGCTGATGTACGCCATCAACGAAGAATATGCGCGCGAATCGGACCCGGTACCGGCGGGTGCGACACTCGCGATGATCCCGCCCGTTTCCGGAGGCTGACCGATGCTGATCCGCGTGACCCCAGACGAACTCGACACGGCAGAAGCGATCCAGGCAGTCGGATCGCCGGCGGCGGGCGCAATCAATGTCTTCCTTGGCGTGGTGCGCGACAACAATATGGGCCGCACGGTGCAGTACCTGGAATACGATGCTTATCCCTCGATGGCCGAAAAGGTTATGCGCGAGCTGGCGGAAGCGGCGAAGGAGCGGTTCGGCCTTGAAGACTGCGCGGTGTTGCACCGCACGGGGCGCCTGGAGATCGGCGAGGCGAGCCTGTTGATCGCGGTGAGCTGCGGCCACCGGGCCGAGTCGTTCGAAGCCGGCCACTGGCTGGTCAACGAGATCAAGAAAAAGGTGCCCGTGTGGAAGAAGGAAGTCTGGGAAGACGGCGAGGCATGGGTCGAAGGGCCGGAGTCGCTGGGCATTCAGCAGGCTCCGGCGAGCATGCGATGAGGGTGCGATGAACGGCGGGAGCAGCCATCCGCACGCCTTCAGCCGGTTCTGCATGCACTGTGGCCAGCGGCTTACGTCAGCCATGCCAGAAGGCGACAGCAAGCGGCGGATGGTCTGCCTGGACTGCGGGTTCATCCACTACCTGAACCCGCGGCCGGTTGCGGGAACGATCCCGGTGCGAGAGGACGGGCACATTCTGCTGGTGCGGCGCGACATCGAGCCGCGCTCCGGGTACTGGGTGTTCCCCGGCGGATACATGGACGTGGGTGAGACCGCCGAAGAGGCGGCGCTCCGGGAGACCATGGAGGAAGCCCGGCTGGAGGTCGCGAGCCTGGAACTGGTCGGCGTGTTCACCCGCCCGGGGCCGGGCGTGGTGGTTATCGTCTACGAAGGGGTGGCGCTGGGTGAAGGGGAGGCGGGCCATGAGACGAGCGAGATACGCTGGTTTGCGCCCCACGAGATCCCCTGGAGTGAGCTCGCGTTCGACAGCACGGAGTGGGCGCTGCGCGCGTGGGCGGCGAAGCGCGGGTTGTAGCGCATGATAGGCTGGTAGCGATGACCGCGACCCGCTACATACTCAGTGACTACCTCACCGCCGCCATGGACCGTGCAACGTTCAAGGCGCTGGAGGATCGCTCGTTCGCCGGGCGAATTGCCGGCTGCGACGGGCTGGTTGTCTTTGGAGAAACCATCGACGAATGCCGCGATGAGCTGCGCTCGACGCTCGAGGACTCGGTACTGCTCGGGCTAAAGCTGGGGCACGCCCTTCCCGTGTTCGCAGGAATCAACCTCAACGTCGAGCCAGCGCTTGAGCCGGTGGACTCCCTGTAAGCGCCGTGAACTCGTGCGCTAGCTGCGTGCGCTCGGATTCCCCGGGCCATACTCGGGCACGCGGCATCAGTTCATGACCCTGGGAGCCGCGCGTCTCGCTCTCCCGTCGTCGGAAGAAATCGGCGTCGCGAAGGTCCGCGAGATGGTACGCGAAATTGAACTGCTGTTGGGTCGAGCCATCGAAATGGATGAGTGGGACCGCCTGGCATAACTGTCCGGCACGTGTGTCCCGGTGGCTACGACTTCGACACAAGGGGGACTTCAGTCCAGGTAGCCCCCGAGGTCGCGCGTGGAGATGGACGACTCGACGTAGGTGAAGGTTCCGCGCTCGATGGTCTCCTTCGCCGCAGCCATGAAGCCGGTGACGGCGGCCTTGTAGAGCGAAGTTGCCAGGCTGATGCGCTTCACCCCGGCGGCCGTGAGCTCCGCGACAGTGAAGGAGCGGCCCGGGATGCCGACCATGAAGTTCACCGGTTTGGAGAGCGACTGGCAGACCTTTCGGACCGAATCGATGTCCGGGAGGCCGGGCGCGAAGAGGACGTCGGCGCCGGCCTTTTCGAACGCCTGCAGCCGCTTGATGGTGTCCTCCAGGTCCGGATTGCCCCCAACGAAGTTCTGGGCGCGGGCGGCGAGCACGAACGGGAACGGGAGTGAACGCGCGACGCCGGCGGCAGCGGCGACCCGTTCCACCGCAAAGTCAAATGCGAACAGCGGGTTCGATGGGTCGCCGGTGGAGTCTTCGATCGAGCCGCCGACGAGGCCAACGTCCGCGGCCATCCGGATGGTCTCGGCCGCCTCTGTCGGGTCATCCGCGAAACACTTTTCGAGATCGGCGGAGACCGGAAGGTTGGAGCTCTCGACGATCAGGCTGGCATGAGCGAGGGCTTCTTCGCGAGTGATCCTGCCATCGCGGCGGCCGAGGGTGCCGGCGCAGGCGCCGCTGGACGTGGCGAGGGCGGGGAATCCGAGCCCCTCCAGGATCTTCGCTGACGCGCCATCCCAGGGGTTCGGAATGATGAACGAGGCGGGAGCCTCGTGGAGTTCGCGGAAGCGGATTGCTTTTTCGCGTTGGGTGGGCATTGGACCTCCAGGCCGGGGAGCTGGAACAACTATGCGCCCTGGCGCCGCGGGTCGTCTCGATCCACTCCGGGACTCGGGCCGGGTGCCACCGGCACTGTCCGATGCGGTTGGTCTTCGCTCAGTCCAGCCTGACGATATCGACGTAGCCCAGCGTGCCCCGCACGAGGAGCATCGCCGGCTGCCGGCCCTCCGGGATCTGGAAACTGATCCAGCCGGTGCGCGACTGTCCGGTCGCCAGGTCGCCCGAGTCGAAGTTGGGCTCGGAGTTCGTGATGGCCCAGGAATGCTCGTCACCGGCGCTGTCGCGAATGCGGAAGAGCCCGAAGCTGTAGCGCGCTGCCCCGGAGGTTGCCTCCTGGCGGACTTCGACGGCCACGCGGCGCATGCCCGGGTTAGTGACGAAGAAGCCGGGCGGCTCGGGATCGGCCACCTGGAGGACCGTGTAGGTGGACGTGCCCACCGTCACCGGTTGCCCGATGGCGGCTGGCGTGACCTCGCCGGGCACCGGGGTCCGTGCCACGGGTGTCCCGGGACCGCCCGGTGCGGTCGCGGTGAGCGTCCTGGAGATGGCCGTCAGGGTGGCCCGTGCCTCCTGTGCCTCGGCGCCGCCAGAACCGGCCGGGGTCGCCGCCTGATCGCCAGTGCGGGCCCCGGCGGAGTACTTGCCGGCATCCGAACTGAGAAAGCTGGAATCGACCTTCACGGCCATGACGGCGATGCCCCCGCCCAAAACGAGCAACGAGGCAACGAGCAAGGCGATGGCGCGGCCCATGGTCATGGGAGGAATCCTACCGTTGCCAACGCTAACGCGGACGGCGGTACTGCCGCGGCGCCGGCGCGGCCTCGGGCGACCGGCCCAGGCGGTAGTGCGGGGCGAGGATAACCAGGATGGTCCCCGCATGCGGGTCCGCAACACGGGCGACGATGCGTGGGTGGGCCGCCTGGAGTGCGTCGATCGTCTGGTCGGTGGTGACGACCGTGGGCAGCCCGGCCACGTGGCGATAGTTGACCACCTGGTAGAGCTTTTCCTGCGCCCACTGGGTGGTGGCCTGGGCTCCGAGGTCATCGAGGACGAGCAGGTCCACATTTCGGACGCGGTCGAAGAGCTCGTCGTAGGGGGCTTCCTTGCCCGGGGCGAAGGATGCGCGAAGGTAGTCGAGCAGGTCGGGAACGACGGCGAAAAAGACGCCCATGCCGTTCGCGATTGCACGGTTGGCGATAGCGCAGGCGAGGTGGGTCTTGCCACAGCCGTTGGCGCCCTGGAGCGTGAGCCAGCCGCGTGGGTCCTCCGCGAAGGCCATCGCTGCGCGGAAGGCGGCTTCGAGCGACTCGCGCTCTTCGGCGCGGAGGCCGGGCGCGCGCATGTCGAAGTTGCGGAACTGGAGCTCGGCCAGGCGTTCGCGGGTCATGCCGCCAACCTGTGCGTACCCGGCCTTACCGGTGCCGTCGAGCACAAGCACGCGCGAGAGTGCTTCGTCGCAGAGGCGCGTTGCCAGCCGCTCGTCGAGCTGCTGCGGGCGGGTGGTGGTGGTGAAGACGGTCGGGAGGCCCACGTTGTAGCGGTGGTTCACGACCTGGAGGAGCTTCTCCTTCGCCCACGGCGTGCCGGAGCCGGTGTCGACGTCATCGAGCACGAGCAGGGGGGCGTTGCGGACCTGGTCGAAGAGCTGGTCGAACCCGAGATCCTCATCGCCCGCTTCGTAGCTGGCACGCAGAGCATCGAGGAGGTCGGGCACGACCATGAAGAGGACGGGCTGGCCGAGGGCGATGCGCTGGTTGGCGAGTGCGGCGGCGAGGTGGGTCTTTCCGCTGCCGGAGCTGCCCGTGAGGACGAGCCAGCCTTCGGGGTTCGCGGCGTATTCGCGGCCCGCTGTGAATGCCCGCTGGAACCAGTCGCTTTCACCGGTGCGGCCGGTAGGTACGAGGGCCTCGAAGGTGAAGCGGCGGAGCGCGCCGATGTTGCTGATGCGCTCGAGGCGGCCCTTGCGGACGGTCTCTTCCTCGGAGAGGACGCAGTCGCAGGGCTCTGCCTTGCCGAAGCGGGGGTGGTCGACCGGGTAGGAGCGGCGCACGAAGCCGGCGCCGCCGCAGATGGAGCAGAGGGGGGCCTCGGGCTCGTCAGCGATAGCGGACGACGTGGCCGAGATTTCCCCCGAGGTAGCGGCGTTTTTGGTCTTCGAAAGAATCTCGTCCAGCCGTTTCATTCGGGCGTCCCTCCTCGGCCCAGTTGCGCAGGATGCGCTCGACGTAGCGCCAGTTGCGGATGTTGAGTTCGGCCGCCTCGCGGAAGGCGTCTTCGATCCATTCCGGCGAGTAGGTCTCCTCGGCTTCAACGAGCCTGTCGCCAATCATGGGGGTAATCGTGCCGATGTGCTCTTCGTAGAGGCGGAAGATGCCGGGGCGCTCCTCGCGGAGCGTGAGCGGGCGGGCGGCCGTGTCCGGACGGATGCGGAGCTCGCCGGCGCGAGCGCGGGCGACGGCACGGCGGGATCCGGGGTTGTTGAGGAAGTACACGGCCTCGGATTCAGCGCCGCCCGTCAACTCGAGCCCAAGCAGAGCGCGCAGTTCGACGCAGTAGAGGAGGCCGTTGTCGAGCCCCGCGCGGCCGCCACCAATGGCTTCGAAGCTTTCGCGGGCGGCTGGATGGCTCCAGATATCCCCGGCGGCGACACAGCGGGCATCGCCGCGTTGTTCCTGAACCAGCCGGGCGACCCAAAGGAACGAGAGCAGGGCGCCGGGTGAGTCGAGGCGCGGCAGGACTGCCGAGAAGAAGAGGTTCGGGATGGCGGTGGCCTTCCCGATGCCCGGGAACCCGGTGAAGCCTTCGTCAGTCGCGGATGTCATCGGTACGGAGCACCCAGTCTTCGAACTTGGCGAGGCGTTCCCGGAAGCGGAGCTCCACGGTACCGGTGGGACCATTGCGGTGCTTGGCCACCTGCACCTGGGCGACGCCCTTGGGGTAGGCGCTTTCCGGGAGGTCGGGGTGTTGCTGGGCCCACTGCTCGGGGGTTGTGTAGAGCTCCTCGCGGCTCAGGAAGATGACGATGTCGGCGTCCTGCTCGATGGAGCCGGAATCGCGGAGGTCGGAGAGCATCGGCGTCCGCGGGTGGCGGTTCTCGATGGCGCGAGAGAGCTGGGCGAGGGCGACGATGGGGACATCGAGTTCGCGGGCGAGGCCCTTGAGCGTGCGGGAGATGTAGCTGATTTCCTGGACGCGGTTTTCGCGGCCGCTGCTGCCTTCACCCTGCATGAGCTGGAGGTAGTCGATGACGATGAGGTCGAGCTGTTTCGATTCGCCGGCGAGGCGGCGCGCCTTGGCACGGAGTTCGGCCGCCGTGAGCATTGGCGAGTCGTCGAACCAGATGTTGGCTTCGGAGAGCCGGGCGGCTGCGGCAACGACGCGGCGCTCTTCGATTTCCGTGTTCTGGCCGAGGCGGAGGCGGCTGCTGTCGACCCCGGATTCGGCCGAAAGGAGGCGGATGGCCAGCTGCTCAGAGGACATTTCGAGCGAGAACACCGCGACATGGGCCTTCTGCATGATGGCCGCGTTTCGGGCGATGCCGAGGGCGAAGCTCGATTTTCCGACGCTAGGGCGGGCGCCAACGATGACCAGGTCGGAGCGCTTGAGGCCGGTCAGGAGCGTATCGAGGTCCGTGAAGCCGGTGCGGATGGCGGAGAGTTCGATGCGTTCGATCTCGTCCGGGTCCTGGTCGAGGTAGGCATCCAGCAACTGGCGAATGTGGACGAAGTCGCGGAAATTTTCGCCGCCACGGAGGCGCTGGATGAGGTCTTCCGAGCGAGCGAAGACATTCTCAATCTCGGCAGGGGCCTCGTAGGCCATCTGCATGATGCCGGTGGCCGCGTGGATCAGGCCGCGGTAGGTAGCGTCGCGCTTGACGATGCGGGCGTAGAACTCGACGCCGAGGGAGGTCGGGAGGCGGCGGATGACGTCGGAGAGGTAGGTCTGGCCGCCGGCCTCTTCGAGCAAGTCGCGGGTGGCGAGTTCGTGGGCGACGGTGATCTGATTGACGACCTCGTCGCGGTTCCAGAGGGAGACGCAGGCGTCGTAGATCCAGCCGTTCTTTTCGCGGAAGAAGTCATGGGCCTTGAGGATGCCGACGACGGCGAGCATGGCCTGGGAGTCGACCATGAGCGACGCGATGACAGCCTCTTCGGCCTCGATATCGTGCGGGGGTAGCCGTTCGAGTTGAGCGAGGGTCATTCGGAAAGGAGGAGACCGGAGGCAGGCAACGCAACGGTGCGTGGCATCGGAACGGACCGGTCCCTGTCGTCCTCCTTTCGGGAGTTATTCGGCGGTTTCGTCTTCGACTTCGGACCCGGCTTCGGTCTCCGCAGGGGCGGCGCCGGCAGCCTTCGCTTCGGCCTCGGCACGGTACTTTGCCTCCGCGGCGGCCTTTGCCTCGGCTTCCGCCTGGGCGGCGCGCTCGGCCATCAGCTTCTCGACAACGGGCTTGGAGGCCTCGTCGGGCACCACGTCGACGGTGACCTCGGCGGTCACGTTGCGGGTGAACTTGATGGTGACGGGGCGGGGGCCGATGTCGCGAATGGGCTCGGGCAGGAGGACGGTGTGGGGGTCGACCTCAACGCCTGCCTTCGCGGTGAGGGCCTCGGCGATGTCGCGGTTCGTGATCGAGCCGAAGAGGCGGCCGGTTTCGCCGACGCGGGCTTCGATAGTGACGGTGTAGCCGTCGAGCTTGGTCGAAACACCGCGGGCCTCGCCGTCGATCTTCTCCTGGCGGCGGGCTTCCTTTTGAGCGAGGGAGTTGGCGCGCTGGAGATTGTCCTTGGTGGCGGCGCCCGCAGTGCCGCGGGGCAGGAGGAAGTTGCGGGCGAAGCCGTTCTTCACTTCCTTGACTTCACCGACCTGCGCGGTGCCTTCCACGTCTTCGAAAAAGACGACTTTCATACTGACTCCAGGGTTCGGGATGGCCGGGCCGGGACTCGGCGGGGTGAGGGGCCCGCCCGGTGCAATCCCGGGGGCACCGTAGACCAATCAGGATAGCCGAACCATTGGTTATCGTCTTGTCGCGGGAACCTTGATACGAGATTCACGGAGGTCACGGGTTATGGATAGCGTTCGATCGCGACAAGAAGTGTCGCGATTCAGCGGGACGTCACGTAGATCTCTTCCGCCTGGCCCCCGCTGTCCCGATCCACGCCCCGAACAATGTAGGCGATGTGCGAGCCGTCCGCAGACAGCACGGGCGACTCGTAGG
>CAUJEQ010000009.1 GCA_963169135.1 Chloroflexota bacterium | reverse complement strand
GCGGCTATCCATTCGCGTCCGCTGTCGCCGTAGACATCGATGAGCTTGCGGGCGAGGTCGGGCTGGAGCACGGAGGAAGGGTACACGCCCCGCCATGTTCGATTCACGATTGCCGATTCCCCACCGCTGCCCCGCCCGGGCACTCGCCACTCGCCACTCGCCACTCGCCACTGTGATGGGGTTCACACGCGTTGAATTGGGATCCGCCTTTCAGGTGAGCGCGGACTCATCCGCCAGTCGGGTGGAGGCGGGGAAGGGCGCGCCTACTATCTGGTCAACAAGGAAACGGAGCGCGGGGAACCAGCCCGCCGCAGGGAGGCACATGAAATGGAAGCGACGATCATCGACATCGCCACCAGCGCCCAGGTCGAGGCCCATGCCCACCACTGGGTGATCGAAGAAGCCAGCGGCCCGGTTTCGAACGGTCGCTGCAAGCGCTGCGGAGCCACGAAGGCGTTCAAGAACTGGCTCGAAGACACCGACTTCATCACGAACGAGGAGCATCGGCTGGCGGCGTAATCCCCCTCAGCGCCACAGCCCCGCCTCTTTCATTGCGAGGCACGGAGATTCCCCCGCTCCGTGCCTCGTTTGGCGTTCCGGGGGTCACCAGCCGAGGCCGAGGATCACGCCCGCCCAGGCAGCCAGCAGCACGAGGACGATGCCCGGCCAGACGGCGCGGGCGAAACGGGGTCCCCCGGTCGCGAATGCCAGCACGGCTTTCGTGAAGGAGTTGGTCGTCAACCCCGCGAGGATCGGGATGACGGCATCCTCCGCGGAGACCTTGCCGCTCGCGACAAGGGATGCGACCGAGATCGCGGCGGAGTGGGTATCGGCGAACCCGGCGACAGCGGTTGAGAGAGTCAGGCCGGCGCTCCCGAGCCAATCGTGGAGTGCGGCCGAGACAAGCAGGATGGCGGTGACGGTGGCGGCGAAGATGATGGCGGTCTTCGGTTCGAATGCGCGGCCGGAAGCGGCCTCCACCTCGCCCCCGTCGCGGAGGGCGCGGAAGGCGAAGATGGCTCCGTAAGCGGCGGCGGCCAGCCCTGCGGTGGCCATGGCGGGGGCAATTTCGCGGAGAGCCGAGGGGCTGGTGGCGCCCACGACCACCACCATCTGCACGATCGTGGCGACGGTCGAAAGGACCGCCGCGGCGACGGCCGGCCAGAGCAACCTGGGCTCGCGTTTCGCCCGCGCGCCCATGGCGCCGATGGTGGCGGAACTCGAGACGAAGCCGGACGCGAAGCCGGCCAGGGGCAGGCCCACGCGCGAACCGAGCATCCGGTGGGCGATGTACCCGGCGGCGCCGATGGCCATCACGATGACAACGAGCCGCCACATGACGAAGGGGTCGAACACGCCGTAGGGCCCGACGGGCTCGTTTGGGAGCAGGGGCAGGACCACGAGGGCGGCCGCCGCGAAGAGCAGGCCGTCGTGGATCTCTTGTTCGGTGAGCACCTGTTCGACGAGGCGGTGGAGCTGGGAGCGGACCGCCAGGAGGATCGTCACCGTCACAGCCAGTCCCGCGGCAATCTGTGGTTCGCGCTGCGCCAGGGCGCCCAGGAGGAAGGCCGTGAGGAGGGCGACTTCGGAGGTCAATCCGGGGTCGGTACGATCGCCGAGTGCATAGGCGATGAGCACGGCTGCACCGACGAAAGCGAGTGCGACCGCGAGGACGGCCATGTTGCCGATGACCATGCAGATGCCGCCGAGGAGGGCGACAAGGGCGAACGTACGGACGCCGGCAGGAGCGCGGCCGGGCCCCGAGCCTTTGTGACGCTCGCGTTCGACACCCATGAGGAGGCCGATGCCGAGCGCGACGGCGAGACGCCAGCCCTCCTGGTCGAACGAGATGTCGCCGAGGTTCACGGGCGGACCCGCGTCGGGGGCGCGGCCCGGAGGTAGCGGGCCATCAGAACCAGCCGCGGCGATGGAAGATGTAGGCCATGGAGCCCGCCATCGCCGCCATCGCGGCCAGCATGGCGGCGAAGCCCCAGTTGCTGTGAAGCCCGGGGATGTCATCGAAGTTGGTGCCGAAGATGCCGGTGATGACCGTGGCGGGGAGGGCGAGGGCACCGACCACGGCGAGTACCTTCATCACTTCGTTCATGCGGTTGTTGAGCGCGCTCATGTACGTGCCGAGGGCAACTTCGGCGTCCTCGCGGAGTTCCTCGAGGGCCATGTCGACGCGGACGAGGTGGTCGTAGATATCGCGGAAGTAGACCTGGTTCGAGGACTGGACGAGGCGGACTTCGCCTCGGCCGAAGCGCAGCATCAGGTTTTGTTCGGGCACGATGAGGCGGCGGACCCGGCCGGCGAGGGAGCGGAGTTCGAGCACGCGGTGGTGGTCCACGCCGCTCACGCCTTCGCCGATGATGCGGTCTTCGATACTGTCGAGCTCCTCGCTCATGGTGTTGATGCGGGGAATGATCGCGTCAACGCTGCGGTCGATGATTTCGTACATCAAGCCATCGACGCCCGGCCGGATGTTGACGCCCCCGGAGATGGCGCTGGCGACCTCCGCGATCGACGGTGGCGCCTCAGGCCCGTCGTGGTAGGTGATGAGGTAGTCGGCGCCGAGGAAGATGTCGAGCTCTTCCGGTTCGGGCTGGTCCGATTCCGGCACCATGGCGGCGGCGACGATGAACACGTGGTCGCCGAAGTCATCGAGCTTGGGCGTGTGGATGTAGGGAGAGAGACAGTCTTCGATCGAGAGTGGATGGAGCCCGAATCGCTCGCCGAGGGTCTTCAGGTAATCGGCGTCCTGGCGCGCGAGGTCGTACCAGCGCGGCGCGGCGGCTTCGGATTCCGTCTCGCGCCAGCGTCCGTCGATGTAGGACCAGATCCGCATTGCTGGATGGTACGGCAAAGGCGGAGGACGGTGGGCGAGACTCAGGATTCCGCGACCGGGGCGGGTTACTTCAGCAGCGAGTCGAGGACTTTCTTCCAGTCGTCGAAGGTTTCGGGGTTTCCGGCGAGGACTTCGCCGTTGATGACGAACGAGGGAGTGCCGCGCAGCCCGAGGCTGTTGGCCTCGCGCAGATCCCCCTGGACGATGTTGAAGGCTGCGTCGCCGGCCACGCAGGTGTCGAAACCGGCGGACTCCAGGCCTGCCTCGTCCGCCATGGCGCGCAGGTTTTCGGGGCCGAAAGCGATGCCGAGGCCCGGGCCGGACTTGTTGTTGGCCTCGGCCTGGGCGATGAAGAGGAGTTTGTGATACTCCCAGAACCTGTCCTGTTCGGCGGCGCAGTGGGCGGCGATAGCGGCCAAGCCGGTGACCTGCTGGAGGGGAAAGTAGCGGTAGACGAAGCGGACTTTGCCCCGCGCCACGTAGTCCTCGAACAGGTGCGGTTCGATGGTGGCTGTGAAGTGGAGGCAGTGTGAGCAGCCGAAATCCTCGAACGCCTCGATTACGACGGGGGCGTCGGCGCGGCCGATCGCGGTGCCATCGGCGAGCTCGAGGGGGATGGTGGCACGGGCGATGAGCTGGCCGTGCTCGGACCGCGGACCGCCAGGTGCCTCGCCCGGGGTGTTGGTTGCGCCGGCGGTCGCGGTTGGATCGGCGGCATCGTCGTCGTCGCCGCCGCAAGCCGCGGCGAAACCAGCCGCGAGGAAGCCCAGGAGGGCGAGACTGGCCCAGCGCGCAGGCCTACGCATCGAGAAAAGCATTCACATGTCCCATGAAGGTTTCGAACTGGTCGTGGTGGACCCAGTGGCCGGCATCCTCGACCTCCACCGAGCGGTAGTTGTGGAAGGCGCTGAGATCCATCCGGCCGGCCCGCGATCCCCAGCTCTCCTTGCCCCAGATGATGAGCATGGGGCAGGTGATCTGGTTCCAGAGGTCGCGCGCGTCTTCCATGTTGAACTCATAGGGAGACCCGGCGTGGGTGTAGTTGTCGAATTTCCAGGTAAAGCCGCCCTCGGCTTCGCGGACACCGTGTTCGGTCAGGAAGCGGGCGAGTTCGGGCGAGAGGTGGCGGTTGGCCTCGCGCATGCGGCGGGTGGCGTCCTCGATGGTGGGGTAGGTGTGAAGGACGCGGCCTTCGAGGCGGTGCATGCTTTCGATCCAGGCGCGCATCCGTTCGTGCGCGGGACGGCGTTCCCGCTGCCAGCCGAGGCCGCCCAGGCCTTCGATGGTGACCAGTTTCGAGACTTTCTCGGGGAAGGTGCCGGCGTACTGGAGCGAGACGCCGCCGCCGAGTGAGTGGCCGATGATGGTGTAGGGCGCGCGTCCGATGGCCTCGCCGAGTGCGTGGATGTCGAGCGCGTAATCGATGATGGAGTAGTTGCCGCCGACAGCCCACGCCGAATCGCCGTGGCCGCGGAGGTCCGGGGCGTAGACGCAGTAGCGTCCGGCCAGCGCATCTGCAGTGCGCTGCCAGGAGCGCGCGTGGTCGCGGGTGCCGTGGATCAAGATGATTGGCGGCTTTGCCTCATCGCCCCAGACCAGGTAATGCATCTTCAGGCGCTGCGACATGAAGTAGCGCGAAACGGGTTCCATGGCCATTCAGGGTACAGGGCGCTCCCCGTTGGCGTTAGCCGCGGACCACGTAGCGCGCGATGAGCGGGTTGGCCGCGCGCTGGACGGCAAGGATCGCGCGTTCGAGGGAACCGGGCGGGTAGAGGGCGAAGTCTGCTTCCGTGCGCGTACCGAGCGCCGCGCCGGCCGCCTGGAGCGCGCCGTAGATGGCGTGGGCGGCGGCACCCAACGTGCGTTCGACATCGACGACCGCGGGCGTGGCCGAGAGATATGCGAGGGGGTCGCGGAGGTGCGTGCCGGCGGTGAGCGGGCTGCCACCAACGGCGAGTCCCCAGTGGAGGTGCGGCCCGGTGCTGAGCCCCGTCGAGCCGGTGAGACCGAGGCCGTCGCCCCGCCGCAGATACTGGCCCGGAAGTACATCGACTCGCGACAGGTGGGCATAGAGCGTCTCCCAGCCGCCGGTGTGCGCGAGCGTGACGTACTTGCCGAAGACCGGGCTTTCGGCGGCCGCGCGGACGAGTCCCGGAGCCGGCGCCCGGACGGGCGTGCCCGCGGGCGCCCCGATATCGACGCCCGTGTGGCCCCCGGCGTGCTCGGGGATATCGCGCGCGCCGAAGCGCGAGGTGATCGCACCGCCCGCCGGGAGCCCGGTAAAGGTGGTGGCGCCGGCGACGGCCGGGCCGAACGTGATAGCTGTCATGTGGAGGAGGGTTTCACACCGGGGGGTGCGCTCCAATGGGCGTTTGGCGCAGACTGGCGTGGTCTATTCGGGAACTCCCTCATAGGCGAGGGTGCTCGAACTGACGAAACTCCTGGAATGGGGACAGGACAGCTTTCGCATGTCCAGGTCTGACGCCGCCCCGGCTGCGCACCGCGACCTCCTCCTCGAACTTGCATTGCTCGTGAACGAGCGCGGTTCGGTGGCGGATATCTTCGCGTCTCTCGCCGGTCGGCTGCGGGAGGCGGCCGATTTCGACTTCACGTCGCTGTTTGTTGTCGATACGGATCCCCGGTACGTCCGGGCGGTTGCCTCGTTTCCCTTCGACATGGGGCGCGCTGTGGCGGGTGCGCGATTCCGTGAGGAGACGGTGGGCCTGGGGCTGATTGCGGGGTTACCGGATGGCCTCGACTTCGCGACGGCGGCGATGCCGGCGCTCGATAGCGCGCGGAACCTCGACGCTGGCGGGATGGCGCGGGCATGGGCCACGGCGCTCCTCGCCGACGGGGAGGCGCATGGGGTCTTTATCACCGCGCGCAAACGCGACGAGCCGTTCAGGGCAGATCAGGTGGAGTTCTTGCAGGCGGTGGCGCGGCTGCTCGCCACGGCGGTCCGCCAGGAGCGCGACCTGCGGGATGCCCGGCTCGCAGCGGAACGGGCACGGGCGGCGAACGCGCTCTCGCTCGCGCTCAACACGGGCGATGCGCCCGCGGATGTCTTCCGGGACCTGGCGGAGATCCTGGGCGAAGCGCTCGACTTCGACTATGCCTCGCTCATCCTGAGGCAGGATGGGCGCAACGTCTTCGCCGCCGAACTCCCGGTTGCCCTGCACGATCGGGTCGATCCCGGAGAGCATGGCGACGTCGTTCAGCTCGTTGTGGACAATGGTGGCCTGACGGAGACCCGTACCGACCGGGTGGGGCCGATGGCAGCGCCTCTGCATACGGCCGGGATCGTCCGAATAGTCGATGCGGCGTTGATGCACGCGGGAGAGCCGCTCGGGTTGATTTCCTTCGGGCGGAAGAGCAAGGCGGCGTTCTGCGCCATGGAGCGCGAGTTCATCTCGCTCGTCGCAAACATCTTCGGGCAGGCGCTGGCGAACCACCGCCGGTTCAGCCGGATGCAATCCACGGCCGCGCGCTCGCACGTGTTGAACGAGGTCGCGCTCCTGTTGAACCAGGGCGGGCGCATCGACGCCATTTTCCAGCGGCTGCTGGACCTGATAGACGTGGCGCTCGAGGTCGACTACGTGGGCTTCCTGGAGCCGGGCGAGGCGCCGGGGACGATGCGCATGGTGGGTTCGCGGCCGGAGCTCCTGCGTCCGGCGGGCTCGGTCGCCACGCTCGAAGAGCTGCGCATGGATCTCCTGGACGAGGCCCCGAACGTGGTGGTCCAGTACCGCGTGGACGGCCAGGTAGACAAGTCGCGGTTCAACCGTGTGATGCACACGCAGGGGATGCGGCGGGCGGTGTCGATCCCGATTCGGCGGAGCGGGACATTGTTGGGATTCCTCTCGCTGGCCCGCCGGAGAGTGGAGCGCTACGAGGCCGACGAGGTGGCGTTCCTGGAGACCCTTTCGACGATGCTCGGCCAGGCGATTGTGAACCAGCAACGGCTCGCTCGGACGCAGGTGGCCGCCGCGCGTGCCCGGCTCCTCAACGATGCCTCACTCTTGTTGAACAGCGGCCAGCCGGTCCGCACGATCTTCGACCAGGTCCTCCCCTTGCTCCATGAGAGCGTCGAATTCGAGTACGTGAGCCTGTTCGAACCGGCCGATGAGCCGGGTTACTTCCGCCGGGTCGCGATGGAGCCCGAAGGCGTTGGGGCCGGGGAGGAAGTGCAGAGCGAGAGTGCGCTTGGCATTCCCCAACTCCGGGCTGGCGGCGAGGGCCTGGTCAGCTACCGATTCGATAGGACCGACCCGGCAGTTGGAACTGCCCGCGCGCTCCACGAGGCGGGATTCGTGCGAGGCGCGTCCGCCCTCATCGAGGTCGAGGACCGGGTGGAGGGGTTCTTCACGGTAGCCCGGAAACGGGACATCGGGTTCACGGCCGACGAGCGGCGCTTCCTGGTGACGCTCGCGCGAATGCTCGGCCAGGCGATTACCAACCGGCGGCGGCTGGAGGAATCCATGCGCGCGGCGGCCCGTTCGCGCCTTCTGAGCGAGATCGCGGTGCTCCTGAACCACGGCGAGCCGCCGGAGGCGTTCTTCCAGCGGTTGTCAGAACAGCTCCGGGAGGTCTTGCCGTTCGATGGCATGGTGCTGCTGGTCGCCGAAGGCCGGCGCCGCCTGCGCGTCGTCCAGAGCGTCCGCAAGATGTTCGAGGCCGGGGCAGTCCTCAGTGTGGACGACCTGGGCAAGGAGCTGACCGAAATGATGGAGGGGGGCGGTGTTGCCGAAGGGCCGATCGCTGCGCTCGACGGTCCGGTGGGAGCGCGTTCGCGCGATGGAGGGTTGCAGCGCGGTGCAACGGTTTCGCTTCGCCAGGAGGGTTCGGTCCTCGGCTATCTGCTGGTAGGGCGCCAGGAAGATGAAGCGTTCAATGCGGAGGATTGCGCCTACCTCGAGATCCTCGGGACACTCCTTGCCCAGGCGATTGCCAACCACCGGAAGGTTGAGGAGTCGCGCGCGGAGACGATCCGCAGCCAGGTGCTTTCCGAGCTCGCCGTGTTGCTGCAGGGCGGGAACAGCGTGCAGGACCACTTCGATCGGCTTTCGGAGTTGCTCCTCCAGGCGGTCGGGTTCGACTTCATTTCGATCACGCTGGCCGATCCGGTGACCGGGGGCTTTAGCGCATCGCGCTCGGAAGAGCTGTTGCTCGATGGGAAGCCCGTATTGTTCGAGCCGGCGGGTGTCGACGTCGTCCGCAACGAGAACAGCGGCATCACGCAGTACCGGACGGCACACGTCGAAGGGCGAGCGGTGCCAGCGGCGCTGGACCGGGCGGGCTTCCAGCGCGGCGTGACGGCGCTGATACCCAATACCGAAGGGCCGGAGGGGCTGCTCACAATCGCCCGGCGTGACGACCTCGCGTACAGCGAACGGGACATGGCGTTCATCGAGCTGGTGGCGGCGCTCCTGGGGCAAGCCGCGGCGAACCACGCCAAGACACGCGCCCGCGAAGCGGAAGCGCTCCGGAACCGGGTGCTCAGCGAACTGGCCATCCTGTTGAGCGACGGCGAACCGGTGGAAGTGCACTTCAACCGGCTGCGCGAACTGCTCCTGGAGGGGGTGGGCTTTGACTACTGCTCGGTAGTGGCGCGCGAACCGGTGGGCGAAGGTTTCCGGACGATGCGGTCGATCCCGGTGTTAGACGCGGATGGGCGAGAGTTGCCGTTCGACCCGAGCGGGCTGAACTACCTGGTGGAAAACAACCTGCGGAGTAGCCAGTACGGCCTCGAAGGCCGGGACAACGGAGCGCCGGGCAACCTCTTTGACGTTGGCCTGCGGATGGTGTTCAGCGTGCTGCTTTCGGCGGGCACCGGGGTTGAAGGCGCGTTAACGGTGGGACGGAAGACGCACGCGCCGTTCCGGCGGCCGGAGCGGACGTTCTTCGAACTGGTCGGGAGCCTGCTGTCGTACGCTATTGCCAACGAGCGGCGCATCGCCCTGAGCGCAGCAGAGGCCGAGGAGCAAGGGATCATCGCCCGGGCGGCCGCGGCAGTCGCTGGTGAAACCGGGAGCCTGGCCATCGCATCGAGCCTGCGGGAGGCGGTTGGCCTGTTCGTGCCGAAGCCGTTCGTGAACTTCGGGTACGTCGAGTCCGGCGCGGTGGTGTTCCCCAGCAAGGACGGTGGACCCGTGACCCTGCCGGTTGGTCCGTACTTCGGGCGGGCCATCGATGAGGGGCAGGTGGTCGTCCCGCCTCCCCCCGATTCGGGCGGGAGCCCCGAGGGAAAGGCCGAATTGGAACGGGTCGGGCTGCAGCGCCATGTGGTGACGGCCGCAAGTTCCGCCGGATCGACGGTCGGCCTGCTGGTGGTCGGGTCGCGCGACCCGGACTTCGACTACGGCCCGCGCGAGCTGCGGCTGATCCGCCTGATCGCGGACATCGTCGGCCCGGCGATGGCGAACGTGCGAGCGCTCGAACGGGAGCGCCAGGAGGCGGAAGACCAGCGGGTGCTCGCGGAAATCGCGGCGGTGTGCGCGCGCGAGGGAGAGCCAGCGGGGCTGGTGAACGCACTCCACCGGCCGCTGCGGGTGCTGGTGCCCCGGCCCGTCGTCATCTTCGGCTTCCGCGATGGCGACGAGGTGGTCTATCCGCGGGGGGACGGCACCTTCCTCAGCCTGCCCATCGACCCCTACACGCAGTTGGCCGACGAACTCGGCCAGATCCATGCACCGGAGCTGCCCGGCGATATCGCCCCCGACAGCATGCTCCGCGAGTTCAGCATCCACGCGACCTGCACCACGGCTGTGCGGGCGGCGGGTGTTACCGTAGGCTTTCTCCTGGTTGGTTCGCGGGCGAAGGAGTACCGGTTCGGGCGCCGCGAGCGTGCTCTCTTCCGGCTCATCTCGCAGATCGTTGGCCCGGCGATGGAGAACGCCCGCGCCGCCATGCGCGCTCGCGAGGAAGCGGAGGAGCAGCGCGTCCTGGCCGAGGT
Organism: Chloroflexota bacterium; assembly: GCA_963169135.1. Classification (GTDB taxonomy): domain Bacteria; phylum Chloroflexota; class Dehalococcoidia; order Tepidiformales; family Tepidiformaceae; genus Amarobacter. Next base: position 6,774 of record CAUJEQ010000009.1, on the reverse strand, counting down.
AGCTGCCGTCTGTGCGCGCGAAGCCGATGCCGACCGCATCATCAACGCGCTGCCGGCTGCAATCGGCGGGTTCATCCCCGAGCCGGTCATTCTCAATGGCGAAGTGCACGGCGATGCGACCCATTACCGTATCTCGGACCCGGTCCTCAGGGACTTGTTCGGGGCGAACAAGCTGGCGATCCCGTTCACCCCGGCGGGCTTCGCCGCCCGCGACCACGGCCAGGCGACCGGGAATGTCGACCACCTGGAGGCCGGGAGCGCCTACGCGCCGTTCGGCGTCCATGCCTTTGCACTCACGTCCTATTACTCGGGTGGGTCGATGACGAGTATGTTCCTGGCGGCCTCGCGCGACCCGGCGTTCACGTTCTCGGAGAGGCACCTGGAGCTCCTCCGCAAGCTCGTCCAGGTGGTAGGCCCGGCCATCGAAGCAGCACGCGCGCAGGAGGAGGTCGCCCGCCAGGGAGACCTCTACAGCCTGATCCTGCGGTCCCTGACCGAGGGCGTCATCCTGATTGATGTCCAGGGCCAGGCAGTGTTCGCGAACGACGTGGGACGGAAGATCCTGCGGGCGCTGAACCCGGATGTCCCGGTGACGGACTGGCAGGACCTGATGCCGCACCTCCCCGGCGAGGTTCGCGAAAACTATGTAGCGGCCTTCATCCGCGGGGAGCCGGCGCAGGGGCGGGCTTCGCTGACGATCGATGGGCAGCTGACGCATTTCGACTACGAGCTGGTGCCGCTGGCCGACCCGCGGATGAAGGTGCTGCTGGTGGCGATTGACGTCACCGCCGACGTGCTCCGGGAGGAGGAGGCGGAGCACAACCGCGAGCGGATGGAGCAAGCATCGCGCCTGGCCGCCCTCGGCGAGCTCATCGGTGGTGTGGCCCACGAGTTGAACAATCCGCTGACGGCGATCCTGGGTTTCGCCGAGATCATCGCGCTGAACGAGGCGGCAACGCCGGTCGGCGAAGAGATCGGCATCATCCAGAAAGAGGCGCTCCGGGCGCGGAATATCGTGCGCGACCTGCTCTTCATCGCGCGCCCGGGGACCTCGGAACGGCAGCTGGTGCCGGTTGTCGAGCTCGTGGCCCACATCGAGCGGCTGCGGCGCACGCACTGGACCCAGCTGGGCATTACAGCAGAGATACGGATTGAGCCGGAGTGCGTGGTCTGGGGCAACGAGCACCAGCTGACGCAGGTGATCCTCAACCTGGTAACCAACGCCGAGCAGGTGCTTGCCGGCCGCCCTGGCGCGCGCCTCACGATTGCGGCTGAGTGCCGGGGAGACCGCACCCGGATCATCGTTGCCGACAATGGTGCGGGGATGGATGAGGCCACGCGGGCGCGCATCTTCGAACCGTTCTTCACCACGAAGCCGGGGCTCGGCACGGGCCTGGGGCTCTCACTTTCCTACTCGATCATCCAGTCCCACGAGGGCACTGTCGCGGTCACGTCCGTGCCTGGCGCCGGGACCACCTTCACCGTCGAGCTTCCGGCTTCGGCGGGAAAGCCCGCCCAACCACCCTCCGCCGAGGCTGGCGTGCGTGGGCCCGTCTCGCGGGTGCTGGTCGTTGATGATGAGCCGAGCCTGCGAAAAGTTTGCCAGCGCCTGATCGCCAGCCTCGGCCACGAATGCGAGACGGCGGAAAACGCGGATGCGGCGCTCGAACTCGCGGCCCTGCAGGACTTCGACGTGGTGTTGTGCGACTACCGCCTCGCGACAGAGACCGCTGACCAGGTGCTCGAGGGGTTCGCCCGGATAGCGCCGCAGCTCATTCCGAGGACCATCATCGCTACCGGGGCGATGACGGACCCGGGTGTCCTCCAGGTTGTCGAACGGTTTGGGCTGACGGTGCTGGCGAAGCCGTACGGCGTCGAGGAGCTCTCGAAAATCATTAGAGAGGCGGCCCGAATCAAGGGCAGGCGATAGGCGGCGCGCGTTGCCTCAACCGAAGGCGATGAACAGCGTCCCGGCCGCGACGAGCGCGACCCCGGCGGCGACGCCCCAGGTGATGTGTTCGCCGAGGAAGACGGCGGCGAAGATCACCGTGATGACCAGAGAGAGCTTGTCGATCGGCGCAACCTGGGAGGCGTTGCCCAACTGCAGCGCGCGGAAGTAGAACAGCCACGACAGGCCGGTCGCGACGCCGGAGAGCCCGAGGAACAGCAGCGTGTGGTTGGAAAGCCGCGGGATTTCGCGGTGGACGCCGGTGGCGAACACGATTCCCCAGGCGAAGACGAGGACGACGACCGTGCGGATGGCCGTCGCGAGGTTCGAGTTGACGTCCTTGACGCCTACCTTCGCGAGGATGGCGGTGGCCGCCGCCGCAACCGCCGAGAGCACCGCGAATCCGAGCCAGCCCATGCGTCGGACTATAGGCGATCGGCGCTGGCGGGAAAGGCCCGGATGTCAGCCGATCGGCCCAGCGCAACCGGGCCGATTGACCGCTCCCGGCGCCCGGCCGGTGGTGGAGAATGGGTGGAGAAACCACTGGAGTACCGAGATGTCTGCCCGCCCCCATGACCGCCACCACGAGTACCAGGCCCACGCCCGGACCGCGGAGGACGTGGTCGCGGATGTGCTCGCGCGGGTCTCGACGATCGTGGTCATTATCGCCGCGGCGTTCCTTGGGGCGTCGTTCTAAGCCGGCATCTCCGGCTGGCAGGTTCGGCGAAAGTCTAGACATTCAGCAATATTGAATATCGGGTAGTGCTTCTGCGTGGCGGAGTGCCATGCTGGTGCCATGCCAAGGGGTCCCGCCAGGAACGCGGATACCGGCAGGGCGGCGCTGACTGAGCGCCAGCAAGAGGTGCTCGGCCTCATGGCTCGTGGGCTCACGAATGGGGAGATTGCCCAGTGCCTCGGGATCACCCTCGACGGAGCGAAATGGCACGTCGCTGAGGTCATGAGGAAGCTCGACGCATCCAGCCGGGAAGAAGCGGTCGCCGTGTGGAGGTCGGGCCGCTCGCGCTGGCATGGCGCCGCCCTGCTGGTACCCGCGGCTGTTGGCTCTGTCGTCGTGGTGGCGATTTTTGCCGTGGTGGGATTCGTCTTGCGAGAGGGCACCGTAACGGAGGTTGTTGTGCCTTCGTTAACGCCCACCGCGCCCTCTACTCCAACCCCTCAGCCCCCGCACGACGTGTTTGAGGCGGTTGGCCCTCCATCTGTCACGCGCAACATCCACGGTGCAGCCTTGCTGCCAGACGGGAGGGTGCTGCTTGCCGGGGGCAACAACATCACCGGGCAACCCGTGGTTCACGACTCCATCGAGATCTTCGACCCCTTGACGGACCAGTTCATTGACGGTGGGAGAATGCTCACCGCGCGACAGACGTTCACTCCGGTGGTGCTGGACGATGGCCAGGTGCTCCTCGCCGGCGGCGCGACCGAGACTGGCGCCACCGCCGCCGCCGAAATTTACGACCCCGTGAGCCGCAGCAGTGTGCCCACCGGCTCGCTGGCGGTTCCCCGCGTGTTCTACGGCGTGGCGACGCTCGCCGATGGCCGGGTGCTCATCATAGGAGGCGGCGCCGGGGCCGATAGGGTGACGGCGGAAGCCTATGACCCAGGGACGGGCACGTTCGCGCCCAGCGGCTCCGTGCCCGGCATGACCGAGGCTGAGCCGAAGGCGGTAACGGTCGGCGGGCGCATCTTCGTCTTCGCGGGCCAGCGCGGCTGGGAGTTCGAACCGGCAGCCGGCGAGTTCCGGCAAATTGATGCACCCGATGGGTTGACCGTCCTGGCGCCGCTGCCGGAGTTGCCCACCGTGTTGCCGGATGGCCTCATCTTGCTTACCGGTGGGGTTCTCCCGCAGCCGGGAGCCGACCCCCGGGCTCCCCACATCGCCCAGCGCTCGGCGGCGCTCTTCGACCCGCGGGCCGGAGACATCGTGTGGCGCGGCTCGATGCTGGTGCCCAGGACAAAGCACGAAGCGGTACTCCTGCGCGATGGCCGGGTCCTGATCGCCGGAGGGACCTCCGACACACAATTGGGGGTTGTCTACGAATCGGCCGAGATCTTCGATCCGGTGACACGGACGTTCTCACCGGCTGCGTCGATGCTCGAGCCGCGGGTCTGGCACTCGATGACGCTGCTTCCAGACGGGCGCGTACTCGTCGTCGGGACCGGGAGGCAAGGAAACGCCTCCGTGGCTGACATCTACTATCCATGAGCCGGACTCGAGCGTCGTTCTAAGCCGGCATCTCCGGCTGGCAGGTGCGGCAGAAGCTCGTGATGCGCTGGTTCGCGGTAATTTCGCTGATGGTGGCGCCGCAGCGGGGGCAGGGTTTGCCGCCCAGCCGGTGAACCCGCATGAAGTCCCGCCGCTCTTCGTAGTCCAGCACGCCGTCCTTCACCATCGCATCGCGCACCAGCGGCGTCGCCCATGCCATCACGGCCAGGGCGGCGCGGTAGAGGCCGCGGAGGTCGTCCTCGCTCAGCTTCGTCCGCGGGATGTAGGGGTTGATTTTCGCTTCCCAGAGGATCTCGTCGCTGTAGGCGTTGCCGATGCCCTGGACGAACTCGGCGTTGGTGAGGACGCTTTTGATCTGCCCGCGGTACTTCTTCATCCGGGTGAGCCACTCGTCCTCGGTGAGGGCCGGATCGAGCAGGTCGGGGCCGTTGGTTGCCCAGTTGGGGATCTTTTCGAGGTGTTCGAGCGGGACCAGGTAGAGCTTCCCCATGAGGCGGTCATCCGAATAGCGGAACGAGCGGCCCCCGGCGATCTCGAGGACGAGGCAGGTCTTCGCGCGCAGCTTCACCTTCGCTTCGACGTACTGGAAGCGGCCGGTGAGCATCGGGTTGATGGCGAGCACGCGCCCCGAGGCGAGGGGGAAGAGCAGGAACTTGCCGTGCCGCTGGACCTGGCCGAAGGCATCGCCGGGGAGTTCGCGGAACTCCTGGGCGGGGGTACGGAAGACGTGGGGGATGCGCACCTGCGCCTCGGCGACGACCTTGCCCGCGATGTTGGCGGTGAAGAACCCCTTGATTGCCTCGAGTTCGGGTATTTCGGGCATGCGGGGAGTGTAGAGGAAACAGGAACGAGGAAAGAGGAAAGCGGGGCCGCCCCGCGACCTTCCGAACCGCGACCGGGAGGAGGCGGCACTCGGGCATGCCACCACAGCCCTGCGGCAGCCCACCCCCTCCTCGCCACGCTCATGCTCCGAACCGCGACTGGCAGGGAGCGGCACTCGGGCACGCCCCCATCGCCCGCGGCAGCCAGGTCACGATCATCGTTTTACCGAAGGAGGCGGAGAGAGGCCGGGTTCGAGATGGGAGGTTCGTGGTGAGAATCGCTGCTACCGCATTGGGAGTTCCGTGCCGCTCCCTCCCGGTCGCGGTTCGGACGCGCGCGCCTACGACGCGCGGCGGGCGGCGACGCGCCCCGCGACCCACCAGGCGATGGCGACCACTGCGCCCCCGAGGGCCATGTCGACGAACAGGTGGTTCGCGCTGGCGACGATCGCCCAGGTCATCACCACGGTCATCACCACGGCGAGCGTGCGCAGACTGCGGCTTTCGGTGTTCACCCAGATAGCGGCCGAGGCCATGGCGATCCAGCCGAAGTGGAAGCTCGGGATGGCCGCGTACTCGTTCAGGATGAGCGACGGCTGGGCGTAGTTCACGGCGGTATCGCCGCCAAAGACCGTGTCGATGAAGCCGAGCTCGTAGCCGTGGGCGGCCATCAGGCGGGGCGGCGCGGCCGGCACCGCGTAGTAGAAGACCAGCCCGATGACCATCGAAATGAACATGACGTTCCGCATGAAGAGGAAGCCCTGGCGGTTGCGGAACCAGAGCCACGCGCCCACCACCGCCAGCACCGGGAAGTGCATGTAGGCGTAGACGAAGTTCGCGAACTCCTTCGACCAGTGGGAGCGGATCGACCACTCCTGGATCTCGGGCTCCCAGAACACGCCGAGGCGCTGTTCGAAAGCGATGAGCCCGTTCGTCACCTGGACCGAAAAGCCCAGGCGGTCCGGGGCGGCCCCGCGGAGCACGAAGTAGACGCCGATGACGGCCAGGACGATGGCGAAATCGCGGGCGAACCAGCGAGCCCCGAGGATGGCCGGGTGCCAGGCCTGCGAAGGACGCGGGCGGCTGGCGCGGAATGCCGGGTAGGGCAGTTGCCTGACGGTCACCGTGGTCCTCCTTTCTGCCTGTTGCCGGGGCTATCCCTGGCTGGCCCACTCCAGCGTGCCCGGCAGTGTTCGCCGGGGCGCCGGTCTTTTTGGGGGAACCGGGGCCACCCCTTCGGTTGGCCCCGGCGCGGCAATTGGGGTCGTCGTGCCTGTTTACCGCGCAGTCAGTGTTTCAGGGCCGGGGCGCTGGCTCTGCGAGAGGCGTCACAAAGCGGCTCCTACCTTCGGCGGAGTCCCCGCCCGGCAGCCCCTCCCCAGGGAGGCGGGAGGAGGGAGGAGGGAGGAGTGTGTAGAATCGCGGGCGATGAGCCGGCTTCCGTACCGCAGGCTGCTGGTGTGGCAGCGTTCGCGGGTGCTGGCCGAGCAGGTACTCGACCTTGCCGAGGCAGGGCAGTTGCGAAGCGAGTGGTACTTCAGGAACCAGATGTGCGACGCGGCAATGTCGGTTCCGGCGAACACATTGCGGAAGGAAACGGACGCAGCACGCCGCTGAATTACGCGTCATTCCTGGACCGTGCCCGGGGCTCGCTTTTTGAGCTCGACACCTGGCTCTACACCGCCGCGAACCGCCGGTGGATCGCCGCCGACATCCACACGGAGCTGGAGGCGGAGATCCAGGCCCTGAGTGCCATGATT
>CAUJEQ010000008.1 GCA_963169135.1 Chloroflexota bacterium | reverse complement strand
AGCTCACCGGCACGTTCAAGGGCAACGACGGCGACATCCCGGTCGAATCGCCCCGCCTCAAGGGCTCGGGCACGTTTTCGTACGAGTTCACCACCAACGGCCTCTTCGAATACCACTGCACGGGCCACGGCGAAGGCATGTCGGGCCAGGTCATCATCAAGTAGCGGATTCCGGCCAATGGCCCGCGTTTACGCTCCCGTGGTGGAAACGACACGGGCATTCGTGGTATGACACCCCCGGCACTCCGGGAGCGGAGCGGCCGGAGGTGAGTGATGCAACAGGGACAACTCAGCCCACGCGAAGGCGAGGTGGCCGCGCTCATCGCCCGCGGGAAGACCAACGCGGAGATCGCGCTGTCGCTCGGGCTGAGCGCGTCGACGGTGAAGCACTACGTCGAGATGGCCATGCGCCAGGCCGGCGTGACCAGCCGCGTCTCGCTTGCCATGTGGTGGCGCGACCACGAAGAGGGGGCCCGTTGACCTCGGCCGATCGGCGGGGGCCAAAGAGCCGTATTGTGGGTCTAACTGCCCTGCGGGTACGGTGCCGTACGGCGCCGATCACTATTCCCTGTCTGGCACAGACAGATCTCCCTCAGGAGCTGATAACATGCAACACAATCCTCAATCGACAAGCCACGCGTTATCGCGGCTCATGCTTTCGCTGGCATCAATGCTGGCTGTAGCCGGGGCCTTTGTGGCGATAATCGATGTCGCCCGAGCGGACTACACGCCTCCAGCGGGCCCGTATAACCACGTGGTAGGGTCCAACGGGGCTCAGGTCCAGAACCAGGGAACTCCGTTAAGTCCGACGGATGCGCTGGGCGCCTGGAACTCCTGGACTGGAACTTCGAAGCTCTCTTCCGGCACATCTTGCGCGGGAGTCTGTGTCGTCTACGCGAACTCCGGAGCCACCTTATACTACACTTCATGTGTAGTGCCTTATCCTGCATCCGGCGCATGGGCAGACCTTCGCGTGGCGGCAGGAACCTCGGAGAACAATTTAGGGTGCACGTCGCTCGGCTCCGATACGAACCCGATTTTCGTGGTCAACTACTATAGCGCACCAAGCTATGGGTATCTCCATGTCCAGCGGCATGAGATGGCTCATGCTCTTGGGCTGAATGAGACTTCCACAACATGTTGGACGTGGTGGGTGGGATACAAGCCGTTGATGAACAACGGAACCTTTGGGACCTGTTCAGGTTTCCCTTACAACTACACGGCTTCCGACAACGAAGTCGCGGCAGTCATCAGCCGTAACGGCTGGTAGCCGAACCGCAGACAAGGAGACACAATGATGAGAACCGTTACCCTGTTCAGTGTGGCGCTGCTCACAGTCGCCTTAGGCCTGGCGTCGGCCGCCGCCCAGGCTCCCGCGCAAAGTGTCCGCGCCACGTCTCCAGTTAGCGTCGTGGGGAGGGATTTGGCGTTGAGCGTCGTAGGCAATGTCGCTCCCGCCTGCGCGGGCCAGAAACTTGATGCCGGCCTGTTCGTCCGCGACCGCGCCGATCCGAAGGTCATCACGCCGTTCGAGAGCCCGGCCGCCACACCGGCCAGCACGGCTGTGAACAGCGACGGGACTTTCACGGCGTCAATCCCGCTCCCGCGGGAGCTGCCGGATGGCCCCACGCGGGTGTGGCCGGGAGTCCAGGGCGACTGCCTCGAAGCTCCCATCATCGATGACTCGCTCGGTGTCGAGCTGGCGATCCTCGACCCGGTGCGCAATCCCGGGAGTACGTCCACGATCCTCCTGTCATCGGCAGCGCTGGCCAGCGTCTCGAACGGGCCCGACAAGGTTCCGCTTGGAGCCTTCCTCGGCTCCGTTGACGTGCGTGCCGACGGGGAGAGTTGTGCGACCATCATGACGGATTCTGTGAGCGCAGGATCAGCGCCGCTCGCCCTTCGGCTCGGCGAGGCGGACCAACCGGCGGTGTGCTCAAAGCCCGGGGCACACCTGACCTTCCTCAACAAGCGCGGGCAGCAGTTGTTTGTCGAGGTGGACTTGATTCCAGGGGCGACACGCTTACTCGACAACTTTGCGGCCGCGCCTCCCGGGACCGGTGCGCCAGGACACGATGCTCCCGCGCCCCCGGACACGGGCCAGGAGGCAGCGGCCGGCGGACAGAGGGAGCAGACCGACTGGGGCCCTGCGGGCGCCGGGCTCATCGCGGTTGCAGCGCTGTTGGGCGCGCTCGGGTTCATGACTCGCCGCAGGGCCTGAAAGGCGGGCCCCCACCCGATTTGCGTTTCTGATTGGGGCGACCTTCGCCGTCGTGGCGGGGGTCGCTCTGTCCTCTTCTGGTGGGGCCATGTCGGGCCAGGTCATCATCAAGTAGCGGATTCCGGCCAATCGCCCGCGTTTACCCTCCGGTGGTGGAAACGGCACCGGCATTCGTGGTATGACACGGATGGCACTCCGGGAGCGGAGCGGCCGGAGGTGGATGATGCAGCAAGACCAACTCACCCCGCGGGAGCGCGAAGTAGCTGCGCTCATCGCCCGCGGAATGACCAACGCGGAAATCGCGCTCTCGCTCGACCTGAGCGCATCAACGGTAAAGCACTACGTCGAGACTGCCATACGCAAGGCCGGCGTGACCAACCGCGTCTCGCTTGCCATGTGGTGGCGCGACCAGGAGGAGGCCGGTTGACCCCGGCCGATCGGCGGGGGCCAAAGAGCCGTATTGCGGAAGGGCACCACTCACACCCACGCTGTCGGCGGCAGTCGAAAAGCTGACCTTATGTGTGAAGGAGAACATGACTTGTGTCCTTGAGAGATACCTTCTCCCGGATCGAAGCGGCACGCCGCTGGCGGAAAGTTGCGGCCATCCCAGCTGCAGCTGGGGTGGCGGCAGCCCTGGCGCTGTCGGCCATGCTTGCTTCCGCAGACGCTCCTATAGACCAAACATTCGGTATGTACAGCTACTCGCAAGGGTGCAATACTGCTATTGACCCGGTATCTATCGTATTTACGAACGGGAATGGGTTCTACAATCATGTCTTTGAACATGCCAAACGGTCTGACCATGGCGGGTATGAAGAGCGAGCAGGAGGTCAGTACTTTTGGGACAACGGTGGTTGCACTTCCAGCGACGACTCGGCAGCAAGCAATAACGGATACCTACGGGATAGGTACCATTTTCGTTATGAGGTTGCACCAACAACCAATGGCGGCCAGGCATACGCAGCAACTCCACATTTCGATGATTATGACGCCAGTTACGGGACGCATTGCGTCTGGTACTATGGTTTCATTAATGGACGATCCGATGTGATCTATCGATGGATCTTGGATGGAGCAGAGCATAACTCGCCGTACTGGTCATATTGGGGCAACGATATTGGGATTGCAAAATGCGGCGGCGCACTTGCCGGAAACTGGGATGGCTATGTTGCTTACATAAATATGGTGGGGAATGATGCGTACTAATTCGAACATCAAGCCAAACCTCGTGAGACCTGTTTCTGTGATCATCCTCATGGCGTTGCTGGCATCAGGGGGTCTCGCAGCCTCTATCGTGTGGGCAGGTCAGGGCGACGAGCCTCAGCCTGGGAAGGCCTACAAGGTGGCCGACTCGGCAAATTCCCACTCGGGGGTCCTTGACCCCCGAGCGGTGGAGACCGCACGCACATGGGACCAGGCCGGAGTGCTTTGGCTGGGAGAGCAGTTCGAGGGGCTCTATCTCACGAAGGCCCAAACCGTTGAGTATGTCCTCTCTGCTGCGATGACCGGAGAGAAGGAGGACAGACTCGCCCGCTCGCTGTACCTCATCTACGGCGAGTGCACGCCTCTTGACACCGGAGACGGGCCGAGCTGCGTTCCTCCACTCCAAGTTATCGTGCGGACTCCGAACGCCATACCTCAGCCCGAGGCGATCCGGCGGCAAGATGGGTTCTCAAACCCCTACCGCGTACGCGGCGTTCCAGCGATGGACCTTCAAACGGCGACAACGCTCTGGCTGTCCGATGGAACCACAGTGACGGTCCATGCCGATCCGGATGTGCGAGTTGCGGCCGTCCAGGCACTGATGTCAGCTAACCACGCGGCACTCGGGATGGCGCAGGTTGACTCCGGCGAGGACTTGGCAGGATCGGCCAGACCCCGCTGAAAGGCGAGCCACCGGCGGGACCGCGCGCCCTTTGCGCGGCCCCGCCTACCGTGTTGAGCATGAATCGTAGCTATTGGGCCGGATCACTCTCAGCTCCGCTCGGATTCCTGCTTCAGGCGGCATGGCTGCTGATGTGGCCTCTTCCAATCGGCCCATTCCAACCGGCCGCGAGCCTAGCCGGGCCTGCGGTGTTCCTCTTCGCTGGCGTCTTTACGGTCTGGAGGTGGGGTCAGTGTGGTTCGCTGGGGCCGCTTGTTGGCGGGAGCCTCGGTACGATGCTTCTCTGGGCCATCGTCTTGGTGCGGAACGACGCCGACGAGGTTGGCGTGCTTGGAGCGGTGATGGAGGGTCTGCTGGTCGGTGGGCTCTACGCATTTCTCGGCGGCGCCCCGTTTCTTGCGGTTGCCCTATGGCGATCAGCGGCTGATCGCTGACTTCCCTCAACCGCCAACCGCCAACAGCCAACGCCCGCCTACGCGTACCGCTCCTCGCGCCAGGGGTCACCGTAGATGTGGTAGCCGTAGGTCTCCCAGAAGCCGGGCCGGTCGTGGTCCAGGAACTGGATCCCCCCCACCCACTTGGCGCTCTTCCAGAAGTACAGGTGCGGGATAACCAGTCGCAACGGCCACCCGTGCTCCTTGGTGATCTCCTGGCCGTTGTGCGTCCTCGCGAACAGCACGCCCTCGCGCATCAGGTCCGCCAGCGGCACGTTGGTGGTATAGCCGCCGTAGCTGTGGAGCATCGCGTACTTCGCTTCGGGCTTGAGCTTGATCGCATCGACCAGCGCCTTGAACGGCACGCCTTGCCAGGTGTTGTCGTACTTGCTCCACGTCGTCACGCAGTGGATGTCGCTCGTATCGGTGATGTCCCCGAGGGCGTTGAACTCTTCCCAGGTGAAGGTCTTCTCCTCCTCCACCAGCCCCCACACGTGGAACCGCCACGAGTCCAGGTCGATACGCGGGATGCTGCCGTAGTGGAGCACTGGCCAGCCGGTGGTCAGGTGCTGGCCCGGCGGCAGCCGGAGCTTCCCATCGGGGCGCATCTCTTTCGTGCTCTGCGTCGTGAACATTCCAACTCTCCTGGCGTGATCCGTCGCGTGTGAAAACCAGCGTAGCGGGTGCCATCGCACACCGACAAGGCATATTGCCTTACCGCAGCGCTTCCCGCGGTTACACTGGGAGCAATGCAAGATGCCGACACCCGCCCGGCCGCCGGCCCCCGCCTCGCCATCCGCCCCCGCGATGGCTGGTTCCTCGCCCTCGCCGCCGCCATCGTCGGGCTCGACCAGCTCACCAAGTGGATCATCCGGGGGTGGCTCGATCGTGGCGAGGCCTACTCCCTCATCTGGCCGCTCAAGATCGTCCACGTGACCAACAGCGGCGCGGCCTTTGGGATGTTCCAGGGCGCCGGGCCCCTCCTCGTCATCACCAGCGCCGTCGGGATGGTCGCCATTCTCGTTTACCTCTTTAACCCCGGCTTCGCCCACCCGCTCATGCGCCTCGGGCTGGCCTTCATGCTCGGCGGCGCCGTCGGCAACCTCATCGACCGGGTCTCCGAGGGCCGCGTCGTCGACTTCGTCAAAGTTCCGAACTTCCCCGCGTTCAACGTGGCCGATTCGGCCATCACGATTGGTGTGTTTTTCCTGATATGGGCACTGATGTTCGACACAGCCACGGACCCGAAACCACAGAGCTGACCGCCGCTGAAACCGGCCGGCTCGACGCCGTCCTCTCGCGGGCGCTGCCCGAGCTGTCGCGCGCCCGCGTCCAGCGCCTCATCGAAGCCGGCAACGTCCGCGTCAACGGCGAAGTCGTCCGCAAGTCGGCCACCGTCCAGGAAGGCGACCTCCTCGAGTTCGAAGTCCCCGCGACGGACCACGCGGTCACCCCTTCCGGCCTCGACCTGCCCCTCCTCTACGACGACGCAGACTTGTCGGTGATCGACAAGCCGCCAGGCCTTGCCGTCCATGGCGCCCCGGGCGATACCGGCCCCAGTGTCGCCGGCTGGTGGCTCGAACAGCTCGGCCCGGCCGCCGCGGGTTTCGACGCCGACCGCCCCGGCATCGTCCACCGCCTCGACAAAGACACCTCCGGCGTGCTTCTCCTCGCGAAGACGCCCGCAGCCCAGGCCGCGCTCAGCCGCGCCTTCGAAGAGCGCACCACCCGCAAGACCTACCTGGCCATCGTCGAGGGCAAGCCTCCCCAGCCCCGCGCCGTGGTCGACGCCCCGATCGACCGCCACCCGGGCGACCGCACGCGCATGGCCGTAACCACCAGCGGGCGCCCCTCCCGCACCGAATACGAGCTCATCGCGGCGGACAACGAACGCTCGTTGCTGGAAGTCCACCCCGAAACCGGCCGCACCCACCAAATCCGGGTGCACCTTTCCGCCATCGGCTGCCCGGTCGCCGACGATGGCGTCTATGGCAGGCGCGCGACCCACGGCCGCCAGCTCCTCCACGCCTACCGCATCCAGGTGCCCCACCCCTCCGGCGGCACACTCACCGTCACCGCCCCGGTCCCCGCCGACATGGCCGGCGCGATTCGCTCAATCGGCGCCGAACAGGTAGCCTCGCACTACTCCCAGCCCGTGCCGCCAACACTCGATGCGGCCCCAGTTGAGCTTGCACCGTGACCGATTCCCCGCGCCCCGTCCGTACCCGCTACGCACCAAGCCCCACCGGCGACCCCCACGTCGGCAACATCCGCTCCGCCCTGTTCAGCTGGGCCTACGCCCGCGCAAACGGCGGCCAGTTCCTCCTCCGCATCGAAGACACCGACCGCAACCGGCTCGTAGAAACCTCGGTCGGCGCGATAATGGAGAGCCTTCGCTGGCTCGGCATCGATTGGGATGAAGGCCCTGACATGGGTGGACCTCACGCGCCCTACTTCCAGTCCCAGCGCCTGCCGCTCTACCAGAAGGCCGCCGAGACCCTGATCGACCGGGGCCGCGCCTACCGCTGCTTCTGCACCGCCGAACGCCTCGACCAGATGCGTGCCGCACAGGCCGCCGCGAAACGCCCACCGGGCTACGACGGACTCTGCCGCACGCTCTCCCGCGACGAGTCGGACGTCCGCGCCCGGCGGGAACCCTTCGTCATCCGGTTCGCCATGAATCGCGAGGGCCAGACCGTCCTTCACGACATCATCCGCGGCGACGTCGTCTTCGAAAACAGCCTCCAGGACGACTTCGTGATGCTGAAGTCCGACGGCTACCCGACCTACCACCTCGCCCTGATCGTCGACGACACCGGGATGGAGATCAGCCACTGCATCCGCGGCGACGAGTGGATCTCGAGCGCGCCCAAGCACATCCAGATCTACGAAGCGCTCGGCTGGGAGCCCCCGCAGTGGGCCCACCTCCCACTCATCCTCGGCCCGGACCACAAGAAGCTCAGCAAGCGCAGCGGCGACACTGCCGTCCTCGACTATCGCGAGAATGGCTACCTGCCGGAGGCGATGGTCAACTTCCTCGCCTTCCTCGGCTGGTCGCTCGATGACCACACCTCGATCCTCGGGGCGGCCGAACTGACGAAGCACTTCGACCTCTCCCGCGTCGTTCCCAACCCGGCCGTATTCGACATCGAACGGCTGAACTTCTTGAACGGCCACTACATCCGCGAGATGGACGACGCCCGCTGGGAAGCCACCATTGCAGACTGGTGCCGGCGCCAGCTCCCCGAATCCGTGCGACGTCCTATCGATCCGGTCGTTGTGAAGTCTGTCGCCCCGCTCCTGAAGGAACGCGTCGCGCGGCTGGACGAGATCGCGGGCATGGTCGAATTCCTCTTCGGCTACGAGGCCCCCGAACACGAACTGGAGGCACTGACGGAGCGCGTGGGCGGCGATGTCGAGGTCGCCCTCCGTACCGTGGATGGCGCGCTGGTCGCCCTCGATGCCGTACCCGAAGAGCACTGGACCCGCGACGACATCGAAGCCGCCATCCGCGGCATGGAAGCGACGCTCGGAGTGAAGCTGCGGAAGTTCGTCCCGGTCCTCTACGTCGCCGAGATGGGACGCCCCCAGGGCATCCCACTCTTCGACTCGCTCGCCCTGCTCGGCCGCGAACGCACGCTCCAGCGGCTGCGCACCGCCCGCGCGCGCCTCGGATAGCCCTCGGTCCGCGCTGGAGCGTTCCGGCGCCGCCGTGGTACATTTGGGGTTCCTGCTGGGGACTCGTCTAATGGTAGGACAGCAGATTCTGGATCTGTATGTGGGGGTTCGACTCCTCCGTCCCCAGCCAACAGCTTTGAATCTGGAACCCACAATAAGTGATTCCAGCGCATGATGAACAGTTTTCGTGGAATCGCATTAAGTGTCCGCCTGGTACGGCCGTTTTGCCGTGCCTGTCGGCAACCGGCTGGCAACCTGGTCGCCATAACGGGCGTGGCGCAGCAGCAGCAGACGACCTGCCGCATCCCGGATTCGGTTCTGAACAGAAGAAGTCACTCGTAGAACTGGGAACAGCACGACGCGTCCGTGACGATCAGGCTGAGGTGTGACTGTCGCTTCTTGGAGGCCGCTTTGGCCACACCGGCGTCCGGCGCCAACGGACTTTCGATGTTGCGCCCTGCCACGGTTTTGCACTGCCTCCGTCCAGAAACCCTGGACGGTCCCGAGCGTTGCCGGGCGCGGAGTAAGATGTGACCAACTGCGGC
>CAUJEQ010000007.1 GCA_963169135.1 Chloroflexota bacterium | reverse complement strand
GCGGTGGATGAGCATCCATTCGCCGCCCTGGGCGACGAACACCGCAAGCGGCTCCATCGACCCGCCGCAGGCGGACTTCCGGTCGCCCGGGAAGTTATCGACGTGGCGTGACCAGAGGCATTGGGGGCAGTGGTTGCGCTGGGTCGTCCCGAAGGAAAGGCTGTCGACCTGTTGCTTGCACTTGACACAGCGGAAGGTTTCAGACTGGCTCATCGGATACCGATCAGGATACGGCCGGGCGGCTCAACGGTCAGCCTCGAGGCGCTTGCCCATGACGTAGAATGGCCAGCCGCCGGCGGTGAAGGTCATCTCGATGACGTGCTCGAAACCGAGGCGGCTGTAGAGCCGGTGGGCTTCGCTGTCGGTCCGCGTGCTGAGCACGCAGGTGCGCTCGTGGCGCCCCCGGAGGAGTTCCTCGACCAGAGCCGTGCCGATGCCCCGGCACTGGAAGTCGGGGTGGACCGCGAGCTCCACCAGTTCGTACGAGTCGCCGAACCAGTCGGCCGCGACCTCGGGCGTGACACGCTTGACGACGGTGTCGTGCCACCACTGGCCGGGTTCGCCGTGGTAGCCATAGGCCATGCCGACCACGCGCTCCGGGTGCTCCGTTGCGGCGAGCAGCCGGAAGCCGTTGCGGCGGGCGTGTGTATCGCGGAGCCGCAGACGTATCTCGGCTCCCCGGTCGAGATCGCTGTAGGGGGGGCGGGCTATGGCTTCGCCATCGACGTCCAGGGCCCCCTCGAACCGGGGGCCATGGACCGGTATCTCACTGATGCGATAGGCCTCGGGTGCCATCCTAGCCGCGGTACTGGGTCTTCCCGCCGACCTTGTCCTTGTTCAGGCGCTTGTTCAGGTGGAGGCCTTCGAGGAGGAACTCGACGGCGGAGGCTTCCTCGGCCGAGCTCTTCGTCGCGCCGAGCTTCTCGATGGCCGGGAAGATGCCCTCGATCTGGCGTGCCAGGCTGTCGTATTCCGCACTCGGCGTCATGTCGCCAACCTCGACGGCCACGCCGGACTTGAAGCGATTCACCACCAGTTCGAGCTCGCCCAGGTTGAAGTAGCGGTTGAACACCGCGACAACCGCGCCCTGGATGAGCTTGTCGATGATCTGGTCTTCGCGGCCCTCCTCGACGGTCTCGAATTCGACCTTGCCGCTGATGGCGGGGATCACGTAGGGGAGGTCGCTCACGCGCGGCACGACGACGTCCTCGCCGGTCAGGATCGCCCGGCGGAGGGCGTTTGCGAGCATCGATTCGTAGTTCGCGATCGAGGCGCGGACGCTGACGCCGGAACGCTGGTTCACGTCCGGGCTCCGGCGCGCGAGGCGGCTGATCTCGGCGATGACTTCCTTCATGTAGGCCGGGACCACCACGTTGAAGTCGGCCGGCACCGGGTGGTGTTCGGCATCCATGATGCCGATTTCGTGCTCGATCTTCGTCGGATAGTGGGTGCGCACCTGGGCGCCGTAGCGGTCCTTCAGCGGCGTGATGATACGTCCGCGGTTGGTGTAGTCCTCCGGGTTCGCGCTGGCCACGATGAACACATCGAGCGGCAGGCGGATCCGGTAGCCGCGGATCTGCACGTCGCGCTCTTCCATGATGTTCAGCAGGCCAACCTGGATGCGCTCGGCAAGGTCCGGCAGCTCGTTGATGCAGAACACGCCGCGGTTCGTGCGCGGGATGAGGCCATAGTGGATGGTCAGCTCGTCGCTGAGGTAGCGGCCCTCGGCGACCTTGATCGGGTCGACCTCGCCAATGAGGTCGGCGATGGTGATGTCCGGCGTTGCGAGTTTTTCGCCGTAGCGCTGGTCGCGCGAGAGCCACTCGAGCTCGGCGGCGTCGCCCTTTTCGGCGACCACGTCCCGCCCGGCCTGGGTAATCGGGTGGAACGGGTTCTCCGGGATCTCGCAACCGGCGAGCACCGGGATCTCTTCGTCGAGCAGCGACGTGAGCGAGCGGATGATGCGCGACTTCGCCTGTCCGCGTTCGCCGAGGAAGATGATGTCCTGGCCGGCGAGGATGGCGTTGACGATGTGCGGGATGACGGTTTCTTCGTAGCCATAGATGCCGGGGAAGAGTTCTTCGGCGGCACGCATCTTGGCGATCAGGTTCTTGCGCATCTCTTCGCGCACCGGCAGTACCTGGTAGCCGGACGCCTTGAGTTCGCCCACGTTCCGTGGCCGTTCGAGAGTTGTCACTGGTCCCCCACTCCTGTAGTTATCCGGCGCGGCGGGCTGCCGGAGAGCCGACGGAGAAGGTTGCCACCCGCGAAGGGCGCCACCCGGCCCCGGGCACCACCCCTTGGGCGGTGCGCCCGGCTACTTCCGCGCCGGGCCTCTTGGGCGATCATAGGTGGCCCCCAAAGGCTGTCAACCGAACCTGGGGTGGGAGTGAACACGCCCTAACCGAGGAGCGTGTCGATTTCCGCCAGCCGCTCGGGGGTGTTTGCGTTGATGAACGAGTGGAGTTGCGGATCGGCCGTCGCCGCCTCTTCCCCGGTTACGGTCTTCTGGCGAAGACCCGCAAAGGCGACCACGATCCGCAACTGGCCGCGCTCCACGTTTTCGCGGAAGACCGGCAGGCAGGCCGCCGCGCGATACACCGCGACCAGGGGCTGGGGGTGCCCGTCGACCAGCGGGCAGACCACATCTGAGTCGGCCGCTCTGGATGCCAGGTAGCGGATGAGTTCCGGCTCGGTCAGCGGCGAATCACACGACGTCGCGAAGGCCAGGGGCGTGCGCACAACTTCGAAGGCTGCCACCAGCCCCGCGAGCGGGCCCTGGGCGTCGTAGACGTCTTCGATAACCGTCATCGGCCTGGTGCAGGTGACATCGGGCAGGACCTGGCCGCGCGCCTTCACCATCACCACCGCGTCGCACACCTGGCCGACCGCGTCGAGCACCCACTGCAGCAACGGCCGTCCGCGCAGGAGTGCCGACGCCTTGTCGGAGCCGAAGCGCGAGCTCCTGCCGCCGGCAAGTACGACCGCTGTCAGACCTTCCATCAGAGAACCACCGCGTCCCAGCCCGTAGAATCAGGTTGTGGACCTGTTCGAAGCATTCGGGTTTGGGCCTGGGGTCATCGTCGCCGCCGTCGGCGGCGGGGGCAAGACCACACTGGTGTTCTCACTCGCGAACGAAGCCGCCGCTCGAGGTCTGGCTGCCGCCGTGACGACCACGGTGCGATTCACCCGGCCGCGCGGCATCGCCATGCCACCGTGTGTCGAGACCACCGCGGAGGGCCTTGCGGCCACGTTCGCCCGGGAGATGCGCCCCGGCGAGGCCCGTACGTTCATTTCCGCCGAGGTCGAGGCGGGCCGCATGGCGGGTTTCCCGGCGGAGGTGGTCGCTGAGCTTCCGCGCGACGACTATGTCCTGGCGATCGAATCCGACGGTTCGGCGCACCGGCCGTTCAAGGCCCCCGCCGCGCACGAACCGGCCATCCCGTCTTCGACGACTGATGTGGTGGTGTGTGTCGGCCTCTCCGTGCTCGGGCACCCGCTCAGCGATCACTGGGTGCACCGGCCGGGGCTCGTCTCGGACCTGACGAAGGTAGCAACGGGGGCCCCAGTTACCGCCGACGTCATCGTGGAAACGCTGCTTCACGCCGAGGGCGGCCGGAAGTGCGTGCCCGAGGGCGCACGGCTGCACGCGCTCCTCAACCGCCCTCTGACGCCGGAACACCAGGCGGTCGCCAACCACATTGCCGCGCGGCTGGTGTACGGCGGCTACAACACGGCCGTCATTGCAACCGCCCATGAAGCGGGGGCGATTCACGGGGTAGTCCGCTGATGGCGCTCTTCCGCAGGAAGCCGCGCATCACCGACGCCATCTATGGCAACCTGATGACTTCCTTCGGGCGGGTCGTGGACCTCGATCCGATGGTGAAGAAGCCGGCCATGGCCCTGGCCGAACGCGTGGTTGCGGAATATGCGGAACATGCAGCCTCGCTCGACGCCGCCACCTACCGGGGCTCGACCGTGTATCACCTCCGGCTCCTCGCCGGATCGTGGATCATGAGCGCCGAAGCCAGCGTGCCGCGCGCCACAGCCGAGGTGTTCGAAGAAGCGGTCGCCTGGCGCTTCGAGCCGCTGGCCCGCGGGTCGGGGGCGTTGGCGCATCGCGTCTCGCTACTCGCGCGGGGCGAGGCCGAGCGCGATACGCGGCGGGAATGACGGCTCAGGAACCCCGCCGGACGCATCCCTCGACGACCCGGGCACACTCGAGCATCTCGGGGATCACCAGGTACTCGTCCTTTGTGTGCTGGTTGTAGCCACCCCGGCCGATGACCACGCTCGCGATGCCGTGGCCGCGGAACACGTTGCCATCGGTGCCGCCGCCGACGGGATGGGGGTCGGGTTTGAACCCGAGTTCTTCGAGCACCGGGAACAGCAACTTCGCCGCCGGATCGTCGGGGGTCAGGGTGTAGCCGGGGTAGGCGGTATGGAAACGCGCATCGATGCGGGCCTCCGGGTGCTTCTCCTGCACGCCTTCCACATGGCGCTTCGTCTTCGAGACGAGTGTCTCGACCTTTTCCTCGACCATCGAGCGCATCTCGCCCTGGATGATGGTGTGGTCGGGCACGGCGTTCCGCACGAGCCCGCCCTGGATCTTGCCGACGTTGCCGGTGGTCTCTGCATCGAACCTCCCCTGGGGCAACCCGAGCACGATCTCCGAGGCGATCGAGATAGCGGGCACGCCCTTTTCCGGTTCGAGTCCGGCGTGCGCGGCGCGCCCGTGGACCTCGATGTCGTAGGTGTAGTGATAGGGCGCCTGCCCCTGGATGCTCGATGGTGGGCCACCGCTATCGATGACAATGGCGACCTTCGCGGTGAGGCGGCTGTAGTCCATGTTGGCGGCGCCGACCAGGCCAATCTCCTCGCCGCGGCTGATGGCGACCTCGATCGGGCGCGTCGCGGCGCCGTCCTCGATGGCCGACTGGATTACTTCGAGGATGACCGCGCACCCCGCCTTGTTGTCGGCTCCCAGGATGGTCGTGCCGTCGCTGCGGATGATGTCGGGGCCGTCCCAGGTAGGCTGGATGCCCCGGCCCGGCTCCACGGTATCCATGTGGGCCGAGAGAAGGAGTGGCTCGCCATGGCCTTCGCGGCGACCGAGGACATTGCCTGCGGCATCCTGGGCTACTTCGAGCCCGCGGTCGCGGAAGCGGCGTTCGAGTTCGGCTGCGATGGCGTCCTCGTCGCCAGAGGGTGAGTCGATGGCGACAAGTTCGAGGAACGTCTGGACGATGCGGTCGCGGTTGATCACGAGCTGCTCCGGCGGGGTGGTCCCCGAAGCATACGGCCGGCACCCGCGTTCGGCATCGTTAACGCCCCATTCATCCGCATCTGCGACACTGTTTGCATGGAGCTAACTATCACCAACCGCGAGCTGCGGCTCGAAGTCGCCCATAACGTCCGCCACATTGGCGGCTACGCCACCTCGTCCGGGCGCGTTACCACCGAAACGGCCATCCGCTCGGCCAGCCTGCACCGCCTTACCGATGCCGGGATGCGCGGACTTGCAGAGGCGGGCGTTACCACCATCATCGACTTCCGCTCCAACGCAGAGCGCGAGCGCAGCGTGACCCCGGACCCGGCGCCGTACGGCATCCGCCACATCCACGCGCCGGTTTTCCAGGAAGATGCCTCACCCGTGGGGCTGGAGAACGCATTCCCGGGCTTTGGCACGGTCTATGGCCGCTTTCTCGAAATGGGCCGGGATGCTTACCGCACGCTCATCGAGGTGACCGCGGACGCGGGGGGCCGGGTACTGTTCCACTGCGCCGCCGGAAAGGATCGGACCGGCGTGGCGGCCGCCCTCCTGCTCGACATGGCAGGCGTGGACGACGAGACCATCATCGCCGATTACACGCTGACGGAGCCGCTGCTGAAGCCGATGCTGGAGCAGTGGCTGCCCGAGATGCGCGAACGCGGCGTCGACGAAACGCGCGCACAACAGCTGTTGGCCGCCCCGCGCGACGCGATCGAGACGGCACTCAAGACCCTGCGGGAGAAGCACGGCTCCGCCGAGGGCTACGCCCGCGACCTCGGTGTGAGCGACTCGACCATCTCAGCGCTGCGGGCTCGCCTGATCGCCTGATCGTCTGAGACGAATCCCTCCGGGCTGACTGTCCGATGGCGTCGAGCAGGTGTACTGTCGCGGCGATGGGCAGCGGCAACCAACCGATTCTTTCGACACGGCCGATCTCGGTCAGCCGCCTCCGCAAGACGTACCGCGATGTCGTCGCGGTCGATGACGTCTCGTTCGAGGTCGACCACGGCGAGATCTTCGGGATCATCGGGCCGAACGGCTCCGGAAAGACCACGACTGTCGAGTGCCTGCAGGGGTTGCGCAACCCGGACTCGGGCGAGGTCGACATTCTCGGGCTCGACCCGCGAACGCAACGGAAGGCGCTGCGCAACCGCATCGGAAGCCAGCTGCAGGAATCGTCCCTGCCGGACCGGATCCGGGTATGGGAAGCCCTGGACCTGTTCGCGGCCATGTCGCCGCGTTCGCGTGACTGGGAGTCACTGGCGCGCGACTGGGGCATCTACGAGAAGCGCCACTCCGCATTCGCCACGCTCTCCGGGGGCCAGCGCCAGCGGCTGTTCATCGCCCTTGCGCTGGTCAATCAGCCAGAGGTGGTCTTCCTCGATGAGATGACCGCCGGACTGGATCCGGCCGCTCGCCATGACGCCTGGGGACTCATCCGCGGCGTTCGCGAACAGGGCGCTACTGTGGTCCTCGTGACGCACTTCATGGAGGAGGCGGAAGCTCTGTGCGATCGGGTGGCCGTTTTCAAGCGCGGCACGGTCCTGGCGGTCGACACAGTCCCGGGACTCGTTGCCAAATATGCTGGTGAAAGTACGGTGCGCTTCACGCACGACGCCGACCTGCCCTGGCTGGATGACGTTGAAGGCGTCGAGCGGGTGACCCGCCAGGGTGACCGGGTCGTGGTACGCGGGAGCGGCCCGCTGCTCGCCCACGTGGCAGCCGCGCTGGTCGGGCGCGGGATTGTGCCGGTCGACCTGCGCGTGGAGCTGGGCACACTCGAGGATGTCTTCCTCAACCTTTCGGCTGGAGATGAGCGGGCGTGAGGGCACTGTGGCGGCTTACGTGGGTCGAAGTGAAGCTGTTCGCGCGTGAACCGATGGCGGTGATCTTCGCGTTCGCCTTCCCCTTTTTCGTGCTGTTCATCATGGCCAGCGTGTTCGGCAACGAGATCGAAGCGGATGATCCCGAGGAGGTCGAGGTCTGGCGGGGGGTTGGACCGACCGACTACTACGTCCCCGCGTACATCGGGCTGGTCATGGCCTCGATCGGGCTGATCACCCTCCCGATGCGGATCACCAGCTACCGCGAACAGGGCGTGCTGCGCCGGTTTCGCGCGGCGGGGGTGCCCCTCCCGGCGGTCCTCGGGTCGCAGGTCGCTGTGAGCCTGGGGATGATGGTGATCGGCGCGATTACCATCGGCGTCACGTCGCCACTCGCCTATGGAACGGAAGGCCCGCAGTCGCTGGCGCAGACTGGGGCTGCCCTCGTCCTCGGTGCGTTTGCCTTCGCGGCCATCGGCATCTTTCTCGGGAGCGCGCTCCCCTCCGCCAGGTCGGCACAGGGCGCCGGTCTCATCCTGTTCTTTGTGATGATGATGATTTCCGGCGCCGGTCCTCCGCGAGGGGTGCTCAACGATGCCATGCAGACGGTAGGCAACACGCTGCCACTCACGCACGTCGTGCTACTGCTCCAGGGCGCCTGGCTCGGCCAGGGCTGGGACTGGTCCGCCTTCTGGCTGGTCAATGGCTTCCTCGGCGGGGCCGGTATTCTGACCTGGCGCCTTTTTCGCTGGAGCTGAGGGCTATGCGGGCTCTGCCCCGGCCTCCCGGAGCGCCTTGATTTCCTCTTCCATCTCCCGCATGCGGCGGCGGCTCGCCCGGTCCTTCTCGAAGCGGTCGTTGATGTCCCGCGCATGGGCGAGAGCGCCGATCACCGCGCCATCCCGCCCGTGGACAATC
>CAUJEQ010000006.1 GCA_963169135.1 Chloroflexota bacterium | reverse complement strand
GCTCGTGTTCTCCCGCCAATATCCGTCCGAACGCCGCTTCAGCGTGAACTTCTGCGCGGCGACAAAGCTCTCGAGTTCGTACGGCCCAGAACCGATCACGTCCTCTGCCGACTTGATGGCATCGACCCCGCGCGATGCAATTTCCTTGGGGCTGATGAAGTTGTACTGGTCGGCCATGATGGCCATCAGGTCCGCCTGCGGCGCCTTTATCTTGAACTGCACCGTCTCCGGGTCGATCGCCGTGATGCTCTCCACGTTGCCGAAGTTACCGGCCCGGGGCGAGACCACCGCGGGATCCTTGATCCGCTCGAAGCTGAGCTTGATGTCCTCAGCGGTCACCGCACGGCCATTGACCGGCGCGCGGTTTTGCCATTTCGCTTCCGGACGCAACTTGAAAATGAGAGTCATGCCGTCGGCCGGGATCTCCGGCAACGCCGAGGCCAGGTCCGGCTCGGCCGCGCCCGGGTCTTTTGTGCTGAATCGGATCAGCGTGTTGCCCACCGCTCCCCAGAGGCTTACCGACTCCGCGGGTGTGTTCGTGCGATGCGGGTCGATGTTCGATCCGACATTGGTCAGCGCGCGTAGTGTCCCGCCCTGCACTGGCTTGGCGGTCGTGTCCTGGGTTGGCGAAACCGGCGTCAGGGCGCCGTTGCCGCCATTCCCGTTCCCTCCATCATCATCGTCGTCGTCATCATCGCCGCACCCAACCAGGGCGAGCCCGGCGAGACCTGCCGCCGCGGCGGTCCCTCCGGCTACAACGCCGCGCCGGCTTATCCGCCGTTTCCAGTAGCCATCCCAGTAGCTGCTCATACACCCTCCATCTGCGATCCCTGTCCGGGATCGCCGTATGCTGACGATTACAGTACGCCCGCGTCAACCTGCTGGATGGTTCCGGGCCGCCCCCGGCCTGATGAACCTCAACCGCAATGCCAATCGGCCGCGCCTACCGCCGGATGACGCTCTCGCCCAGTAAGTGCTCTCGAGCCTCGGCTACCACATAGAGCGAGCCCGTGATGCACACGAGGTCCTCCTCATCCGCGTGCGCGAGCGCAGTGTCGATCGCATCGGGCACGCTTTCCTCGGCCACCGCCGGCGGCCCCAGGAACCCGATCTCCTGGATCATCTGGTATGGGTCCATCGATCGAGGGTTCCGAAACTGCGTACAGACGATCAGCTCGGCAAACCGGGCCAACTTGAAGCCCATCGCCCTGACATCCTTGTCGCGCGTGCACCCGATCACGAGGAAGCACTTCCGCCAGGTGAAGTACTCCTTGAGCGCCTTTCCCAGCGCTTCCGCGCTTTCCGCGTTGTGTGCCCCATCGGCCACGATCAGCGGCTCTTGCGCCATCACTTCCAACCGCCCCGGGATGCGCGTGTGGGCTATCCCATCCACGATCGCCTGCTCCGGAATGGAGTGCCCCTGCGCCCGGATCGCCTCGGCCACGGCGGTAGCTGTGGCCGCGTTTTGCAGCTGGTGATACCCCAGCATCGGTGTCCGCATTGTTCGCTCCCCGTTCGGGCCGATCAGCCGGAACGACTGACCAAACGGGAACTTCTCCAACACCACCACTTCGTACAGCGCCCCCACGTCCACCAGGGTCCCCCCCACCTCGACGCATCGCTCACGTACCACTTCGATCACCGCAGGGTCATGCTGTGGCGCCACCACCACTGTCGTGCCCGTTTTGATGATCCCCGCCTTGTCCCGCGCAATCTCGGCCGGCGTGTTCCCCAGGATCGCTGTGTGCTCCAGCGAGATTGGCGTGATGACCGCCACCTCGGGCGGGTCAATCACGTTGGTCACGTCGAATGTGCCCCCGAGCCCGACCTCCACGACCTGCCAGTCGATGCGCGGAACCTGCGCCCGCACCAGCCAGAAAAACAGTGCCGTCAGCACCCCGAAAGTGCTTACATCGCCGTGGACGCTCGCTCGTTCCGCTTCCACCGCCCCGTGGATCGCCTCCAGACCGGCAGCGAACTCCTCGGGCGAAATGGCGTCTCCGCCAATGTTGATCCGTTCGGTGAACGAGTGCAGATGCGGGCTTGAGTACAGCGCCGTCGAGAAGTCCCCTCGCCTCAGGATGCCCGCGACCATCGCCGCGACGCTCCCCTTGCCTTTCGATCCGGTCACGTGGACCGTCGGCCGCCCTTTATGCGGGTCGTTCAGCCGCGCGAGGAGCGACCGCATCGTCTCCAGGTTCATCACCGGGTTCGGCGAGGCCTGGTAGCCGCGCTCCATGTCGCTCAGCGACAGCAGGTAATCGATGGCTTCCGAGTACTCCACGGCGGAATCTTACCTGCAGTCCCGCCCGCGTTGCCCGCTCCCCGTCACTCGAACTCCACGATGTGCCGGGCTGCCTCGAGCCCCTTCATCAGGACTAAACGCCGCGGCACCACCATGAAGAGCTTCCCCCGGTCCGTGAATACCGCCGCCATCCGGTTCTTGCCGGAAAGCTCCGCAAGGAGCTCGCCGTATCTGGCGTCGTCCTGCGTGATCTCCTGGGCGCGCCCCTCGATGACCACCCGGTTGAACGCCGTCCAGTCCCCCCGGATCACCTCCCGGTTGTCGATCAGGAACGAGACCTCCGGCGTCGCCAGGATGTTCCGCGTGTGCTGGGGGCGCATCCCGCTCCCGAACAGCACCTCTCCGGTGCCGCGCAAGTGGCACAACACGAAGGTCACATAGGGCGTCCCGTCTTCCGCATGTGTCGTCGCAAGGGCGCCGCCGGCCTGGTCTGCCGCGATGGCCGCTGCCGCTTGCAGGATCTCGTCCCGGCTCATCTCTTCTGCCACAAGCGGATTCTACCGGTGACGTCCCCTCCGGCGCACATTGCGCCTCCCTCCTCGCCGTTGCTCAATGGGGTGGTGACCCAACTGCCTCCCCGCCGGCGCCTCGAACAACCCTCCGCCGAAAAGGAGCGCCGCACCGGCTGCCTGGTCACCGGCGCCGTGCTTGGCGTCCTCGTCGGCATCATGGTCGGCATCTACGCCCTCCCCCCGATCCTCCGCGGGATCTACGGCGAAACGAAGGTCGCTGCCGACGAGTTCTACCGCGGCGATGCCCGCATCATCCGCGTCCAGTCCGCCGGCCGCGCCTCCGAGCCACTGGGCGATCCATCCCCAGGCACGCGCCGCGAGGATTTCTTCGTCCAACTGAGCATCCGCTCGAACAAGACATGGGCGCTCGTCGTCACTGACTTCACCCTCGAACTCGAAGGCGTGAAGGACTGGGTAAAGGCCGCCGAAGCCACAACCAATGGCGAGCCCGGCCTCAACATCCCCCTCGGCGAGGAGGTCACCGTTCAGCTCCACTTCGTCGTCGAAGTCCCCCTGGGCTCCTCCGCAACTCTCGCTGCCGAAGCCCTCCACCTCGCCAACCCGCGCGTCCGGTTCGCCCTCCAATGACCGCCGAACCCGCCCTCACGCTGCCGCATTACCTCCAGCCGGGACTACGCGTGGTCTTCATTGGCTACAACCCGGCCATCTACTCCGCTGAGGCCGGCCATTACTACGCCCGTCCCGGCAACACATTCTGGCGCCACCTCACCCAGAGCGGCATCGCCGGCCGTGGCGTCGGCCCCGCAGACGACTGCCTCCTCCCCGCCGAAGCCGGCATCGGTTTCACCGACCTCTGCTGCCGCCCCACTGTCCGCGCCGGGCAACTCTCGCGTGATGAGATTATCGAAGGCGCCCACCGTCTCCACGCCGAGCTTCTCGAGTTCCAGCCCGCTGTCGCCTGCTTCTCCGGACGCGGCATCTACCAGCTCTTCGGCCGTCACGCTCTCGGTCTTTCCGCACGGGAGCTCACCTCCCGCGCCTACGGCGAACAGCCCGAGCGCATCGGGGCCACCGTGCCCTGGGTCATCCCCTCTTCCAGCGGGCTCGCCTCGAAGTGGCACCGGGAGCGCCTCGACTTGCTCCACCGCCTGGGCGACGTAATCGGCCCACAGCACCCCCGGCGGGATAGCTGATAGCCCCCGCCTGAGGCACCCTTAGACCATGCAACTCGGCATCATCGGACTCGCCCGCTCCGGCAAGACCACCGTCTTCAACGCGGTCACCCGCGGCGCCGCCCAGGTGGGCGCCTACAGTTCCTCCGCCCAGCCCAACGTCGGCGTCGTCAACGTCCCCGATGAGCGCGTCGACCGCCTGGCCGGGATGTACAGGCCGAAGAAGGTCACCTACGCCACCATCCAGTACGTTGACTTCCCCGCCGCAGGCGAGTCGTTCGGCAAGGGCGAGGGCCCCGCGGGCAAGTTCATCAACGACCTCGCCCGTACCGATGCCCTGATTCATGTCGTGCGGGCCTTCGAAGACGATTCCGTCCCCCACCCCGAGGTCACCATCGACCCCGACCGCGACATCGCCACCATGGACCTCGAACTCTCCTTCGCCGACCTCGCCATCATCGACAAGCGCCTCCAGCGCATGGAAGCCGAGCTCCGCTCCATGAAGGCGGGCGAACGCGACCAGCTCCAGCGCCTGAAAGAGCTCCTCGAACGCATGAAAGCCGGCCTCGAAAACGAGGTCCCCATCCGCGAACAAGCCCTTACCGATGAGGACCGCCGCCTGCTCGAAGGCACCCAGTTTCTCACCTCCAAGCCGCTCATGCTCATCATCAACATCGGTGAGGCCGACCTCTCCCGGCGCTCCGAGCTTGAAGAACAGTACCGCGCGAAGCACCGCCGGCCCGGCCGCGATGTAGCCGTCTTCTGCGGCAAGTTTGAAATGGACCTGAACGAACTCAGTGACGAAGAGGCGGCCGAATTCCGCGCCTCCGCCGGCGTCACCGAGAGTGGCATGGCCGGCGCCATCCGCATCAGTTACGAACTCCTCGGACTCATCAGCTTCCTTACCGCCGGTCCCGATGAATGCCGCGCCTGGACCGTCGAAGCCGGTTCAACCGCACCCGAGGCGGCCGGCAAGATCCACAGCGATTTGAAGCGCGGTTTCATCCGCGCCGAGGTCATCCGCTTTACCGACCTCATCGCTGC
>CAUJEQ010000005.1 GCA_963169135.1 Chloroflexota bacterium | reverse complement strand
ATCTTCGTCAGCAACATCTTCGCCGAGCGCGGCGTGGAGGGGCTGGCCGCTTACACGACTGCGAAGGCCGGGATGGAAGGGCTCTCGGCAGCCCTCAGCCAGGAGCTCGGGCCCCGGAACATGACCTCCAACTGCATCTCCAGTGGCTGGATGGACTGGACCCCGGGGCGTGGGCCGGACGAGATCGGTGCGAACCTGTTGCTGCGATTTATTCCGATGCGCCGCTTCGGGAAGGCTGAGGAACTGGCAGCCCTCGCGGTCCTCCTCGCCTCGGACGCCGCGGGATACCTGAACGGCCAGGTCTTCCACATCGACGGCGGCGTGAGCCAGCACCTCTAGCGCGGATGGTGTCGCAGAAACCGCTTGCCGTCCGGATGCTCGAACAGCGGAAGGTCCCGCACCAGGTCTTCGAGTTTGATGACCGCATCCGGTCGGCGCAGGAAGTCGCCCATGTCACCGGAGTGCCCCAGGAGCGGGTGCTCAAGACGCTCGTGGTCGAGCAGGATCCGCCTCGCGGGAAGCCCTTCCTCGTGATGATGCCGGCGTCTCTGGAGGTCGACCTGAAGGTGCTCGCCGCTTCCCTCGGGCTGAAGAAGGTCCGCATGGCGGGCCACCGTGATGCCGAACGACATACGGGCCTGAAGGTGGGCGGAATCAGCGCGTTGGCTCTCCTCGGCAAGGGGTTCCCCGTCCTGATTGAAGAGTCGGCGACGCTCTTCGATGAGGTGCTCGTGAGTGCCGGGCAGCGCGGGTGGGACGTGCGGATCGCGGTTTCCGCACTTGCCGACCTGACGGGTGCGCAACCTATCCGGGCAGTCCAGGCGACGTATCCGGGGCGGTGAGCGCGGCGATGTCGGCTTCATCGGCGAGGACAATGATGATGTCGCCCTCGCCGAGCAGCGTGTCCGGGCGTGGGCCGATCGCGAGCGGACCGTCGCGGTGCCGAATGCCCAGGAGTGACGCGTTGTTTGTCCCTGTGAGGAGGCCCGCGGCGGTTTTTCCGGCCAGACCATTCTGTGTGGTCGCCTCAAACTCGGCCAGCACCAGCTCGCCGTGCCGGCCGCTTGCCAGCGTGTCCATGAAGTCCGCTGCGAGGGGCTGCAAGGCGGCGAGAACCATTCGCCGCCCGCCCATGCTGTAGAGCGAAAGGACGCGGTCCGCTCCCGCCAGGCGAATCTTCTCCTCGTTCTGCGGATACCCGACCCGGGCCACCACATAACATTGGCGGTTCATCGACTTCGCCGTCAGCGTGATGTAGGTGTTTCCCGCGTCGCTGTCGCTTGCCGCAAGCAGGCATCGCGCTCGCGCGATGTTGCCCTGGTTCAGGACGCGCTCCTCGGAGGCATCTCCCTCGATGACCAGGTACCCGAACGCTCGCGCTCGTTCGGCGTGCGCCGGCGTCTGCTCGACCACCACGAATCGCGCTCCCCGTTCACAAAGCTCACGAGCGATTTCCTGGCCAACCCTTCCGAAACCGCAAAGGATGTAGTGATCCTCGAGTTGTTCGATCTGCAAGGCCATTCTCCTCAAGTAGAAGCGGCTGCGAATGTCACCGCCGAGTGTCTGTTCGATTACGAGCGTCAGGGTATACAGCGCCGTCCCCACCCCGGCCAGGATGAGAATCACGGTGAACAGCTTGGTCCTGGTGTCGAACGGTGTGACTTCCCGGAATCCCACCGTGCTGAGGGTCGTGACGGTCTGGTAGATGGCGTCGACCAGCGACATCGGAGTTAGCAGCAGGTACCCAACCGTGCCTCCGGCGATCACGAGCACGAACACGCCGAGCGCCAGCCGAAGCCGGACGGGCACAACCTCGGCGAGCCAGCGAAACTGCATCGGCGCGATTATAGCTACCGCGAAGGGCTGCATTCTCGCGGCCTTCGCGGTGGTAGTATCCACGCGCGATGCCAACGACGAACACGAGCGATTGGGATATCTATTACGAGACCCGCGGGTCGCCCTCGAATCCGCCGATCGTGATGATCCTCGGGCTGTCGCACCGCTTGCCGCACTGGGGCCGGCTCCCCGCCCTTCTTGCGGAGCGCCTCTTCGTAGTGACCTTAGATTGCCGGGGCATGGGTCAGAGCGAACGCCGCGACGAGCCCTACTCGATCCACGACGAAGTCCGCGACGTGATCGCCGTGATGGATGCGGAAGGACTCGGGCGAGCCGCAGTCTACGGGCGCTCCCGCGGCGGGATGCTCGCCCAGGAATTGGCGCTTTCGCACCCGGAACGCGTCTCCGCCTTGATCCTCTGCGGCACAACCCACCGCGGTCCAGGGAGCGTCGGCTCTACCCGTGCGGTGAATGAGGCGATGCGGATCACCGCCGAGATGACCCGGGAGCAGATCTTTGAGACCCAGAACGTCGCGATGGCTGCACCGGCCTGGAAGGAGCGGGATCCCGACGCCTTCGCCTACCTGATGCGCGTCGACCTCGAGGCGCCGCCCCGCCGGTTCGCCGTCGTTCGCCAGCAGGGGGCCATCGACGGCTGGACGTCACTCGATCGTCTCGGTCAGGTGGCGTGTCCCACCCTCGTGCTCTGTGGGGAGGGCGACGGCATGGTGCCGCCGGAGAACAGCCGTCAGCTTGCCGCAGGCATCCCGGGAGCCCGGATCCAGCTGATCCCGCAATGCGGCCACCTGCCGATGCTCGAAAAGCCCGACGAGGTTGCGCGCGCCGTGGTCGATTTCCTGCTCCCCTAACCCAGGAACTGCGCATACCAGCGCTTCATCCAGTCGCCCTTGTGGCGATACTCCGCCGGGGTCGAGAGCGTGCCCTTCCGGCCTGTCTCGCGTCCATAGGCAAGGTTCAGTGCCGCGTGGTGGTTCTCGCCATGACCATGCCGCTTGCCTCGTTCGCGGGCGGCCCGGTTCGTCCAGGTCCGGCAGTACTCGATGGCGTCCTGCAACTCTCCCGCAATGTCGACTACTTCGACTTGCGGCGCTTCGAACATCGTCGCCGGAGCCCGGGGCGGTGGAGCCGTCACGCCGAACATCGTGAGCTGCTGCCCTTCGATGAAACGGCCGGTTTCGTCGAGGTAGGCGTCGCCAGCCTCCTCGACATCCAGGATCTCGGCGGCGGCGCGCTCTTCCTCGGCGGGACCCGGGAGTTCCACGTCTTCGAGGAACTCGCCCGGGCCGTCATCGCCGGCCACGTCCTCGGGCCGAAGCGCGACCGGCGGCGCTTCGCGCTCGAGGTGCTCGATGATGGAAGCAAGCCGCGGGTCACGCCCGATGAACACGTTCAGAGTGTTCTGGGAGGAGGGGAGAGCGTGGTTGTACCGCAGTCCGCGGCCGAGCTGCTGGATAACCGGCTCGCGGCTGAACACCGCATCGAGCTTGAGCAACACGCTCACGGTCGGCGCATCGAAACCCTCGCTTGCTTTCTTCACCTGGATGAGCACGTCGTACTTCCCGGCGTGGAAGTCCTTTAACCGCCGGTCGTTCTCGGCGTCGCTGAGATCGTCGCCGCTGTGGACGACTGCGCAACGAAGCGACGGATGCCACCGCCCGAAGACGCGGTTAAGGTGATTGGCGTGCTCCGTCGTCGCGGCAAACACCAGGCCCTGGTGCTTCCCGGGCGCCAGCTC
This sequence comes from Chloroflexota bacterium, assembly GCA_963169135.1. Taxonomy (GTDB): domain Bacteria; phylum Chloroflexota; class Dehalococcoidia; order Tepidiformales; family Tepidiformaceae; genus Amarobacter. The sequence continues at coordinate 9,173 of CAUJEQ010000005.1, read as the reverse complement.
ATTCTTGCGCTGCAGGGTGAGGGCGAACTCCCGGACGAGCGGCTGTACATAATCCTCGTTCCAGCGGAGCTGTTGGCGGACGCACCGCTGGTCGAAGTCCGGGAGTTCGGCCATCTCCGAGGCGGTGAACTCGTAGACCTCGCCGTCCGCATTCCGGAGTTCTACGGCGTAGTCCTTCATCTGCATGTTCAGCCGCTTGAGGATTCCGCCTTCCTTCCACGCCTGCCGCATGGTCACGTGGACCAGCGGGTCGATGACCTGTCCCTCGAGTTCGTCGTCGTACACGTAACGGGCGCCTGCAAGCGGGTCCCGGTCCAGCCGGACCGGCGTTGCCGAGAGAAGCAGGGTGCTACGGACGGGGAGTTGAGCGAGCGACTGGGCCCACTGGCCGCGTTCGCCCAGGTGGTGAGCCTCGTCGCAGACCAGGTGGACGCGCCGGCCGCGGCACAGCCTGGCGTACCGCTGCGGAGCGGCTGCCACTTGCTGGTAGCTGGCCACGATGAAATTCGCGGCCGTGGCCCCGATGCGGTCGAGTGAGGCATTTTCGGCGAGTATCTTCCTGATGCTGCGCGTACTGCCGATGACGGTCAGCGCCTTTTCGATGCCGTTGTAGACCTGGGTGCGGAGGACGTCCGTTGGGGTCAGATAGAGGCAAGTGTCGGCCCCGGCGATGCCGGCCGCGACTTCGAACGAACCGACTCCGATGACGGTCTTTCCATAACCGACCGGCACTACGACCAGTTCAGAGTCCGAACCGGAGCGCAGGGCTTCCGAGAAGCGTTTCAGGGCCTCAGCCTGGCCGGGGCGAAGCCGAGGGCGGGCAGCGTTGGTGACGCTCACAGGTTGTTCACAGTTTTCCGGGAGGGAGGTGCTTTCAGCCTAGGTGCGCGAGAGCCCTGGTGTCACCACCGGGGCCCGCGACAAGTCGTTATACGAGGTACCGGCTCAGTCGCTCGATGTCAGCGGGATGAACGCCCGGTACTGGAACACGGGGTTCACTCCCCCCGCGCCGCTCGGGCTCGCGGCAGCCGAAGGCTCTTTCTGCAGGTAGGGCGCGGCCATCCAGCCTGCTCCGCCTGGCGCCTGGACCTGGACCCAGGTCATCCCGGCTGCCGTCACCGTTGAGCCGATGACGGTTGTGCTGGTCCCGTGCGGAACACAGGTAATCACGTTTCCAACCGGCTCGGCGCGAAGGTTCAGGCACTCGCCCGGCGTGTTCACGCGGGCACGGTCGCCGGCCTGGAAGGTGGTGGCGGTTGGTGCGGGCTGCGGCGCCCGGGCGGCCGCCGATGGCGTTGCACCGGCCGTCATGCGGTAGATGTGGAAGTTCAGGCCGCGGGCCGAGGACAGCGCCGCCGGATCGTATCCGGGCCTGAGCCGGACAACGCCGTCCCACAGCTGGTTCGAGTCGATGACGTCGAAGGTCCCGTCGCCGTTCGCTTCGAGGATGATGGCCGTGTGGAGGCCAGTGTAGTCCGCGTCGGGGCTTGTCCAGGTGTCGCTGGCGATCTGGATGATGTCGCCGGGTCCAGCCTCTTCGAGACTGACCTCGATCGCGCCGGCTTCGAAGTAGCCGTCACGATAGTCGAAGCCCACGGTCTGGCCGGTTGCCTCGGAGACGACCTTCTTCATCCACTGCCAGCATTCGCCCTGCCAGGATCCGAGGTCCCGGATGGCACGCTCCGCGATGGCGTTGGAAGGCGTGGTGGCGGTGGCTCCCTGGACGAGGCCTACCGCGGCAATGATGGCGACAAAGGCGACCAGGATGGCTGCCAGGGCCGGCCGGTGCGGGGACAACGGCATCTAAACACCTGCTTCAGTTTTCCTGAGGGCTTCGAGCACCCTAACCGACGTTTTCTGCTGGCACAACCCGGGTTTACCCACGGGATGCCTATGCGCGCGTTCACAGCCCGGACTTCTTTATTGTCGACAGTAGACTCGGAGGCCGAAAGTGCAACACTCCCAGCGTTGCCCATACAGGCGACTCGGGCCGTATGATCCGGCGCCATGACCGTGCCCTCCTCCCTCGCCGAACTGCGGGTCATTGAATGCGCGGGTTGGAACGGCGTGCTCGCGGGACGTCTGCTGGCGGATGCAGGGGCCGACGTGGTGCGCGTGGTTCCACCCTCCGGCGACCCACTGGCCTCGGAGCCGCCCTTCTTCGGCGCGAAGGGCCCGTCCATCCAGGCGACCTGGTACAACGCGGGCAAGCGCGTGCTCGCCCTGGACCTCGAATCCGCGAACGGTAAGGCCGAGCTCCTGCGGCTCGTGGCCGCCGCCGACATCCTCATCGAAGACTGGGACCCGGCTGCCCCCCCGGTCCCCGGAGACGCGTTGGTGGAGGCAAACTCCGCACTCACCCGGGTGTCGGTCACGCCTATGGGACTCGACGGACCGCTGGCCGGCTGGCACGTGAACGACCTGGTGGCCAATGCCCTCTCGGGGTCGGCATCGGTCACCGGCAACGCTTCCACATCGCCCATTTCAGGCTACGGCAACCAGAGCCACCACACCGTCGGGCTGTATGCCGCCGTCTGCGCGCTGGCGGCCCACCGTGCCGCCAAAGCGAGCCGCGGATTCCAGCACGTTGATCTTTCGGCTCACGAAGCCCTGGTGAGCTGCACGGAACAGGTGTTGATGGAGTGGTTCTTCCCCGATGGCGTCTGGAAGACCAACATTGCCCGCCGCCAGGGCAGCCTGCACTGGAGCGGCGCCTACGAGGTCTACACCGCGGCTGATGGGCACGGCCTGATGGTTACCGCCTCATTGAAGCTGGCCGAGGTCCTCGTCCCCTGGCTCATCGAGGACGGGGCCGCCCAGGACCTCGGCGACCGGGAGAAGTACCCATCGGTCGTCGCGATGGTCCGGGACTTGCCGTACGTCATGAAGGTGCTGCGCGAGTGGGTGGAAAGCCGTGACGGCGAGGCGTTGTTCTTCGAAGGCCAGCGCCGCCATCAGCCTTTCGGCGTGGTCTGGAACATCGAGGAGGCTCTCACCAAGAGCCCGCAAATCGCCGCGCGCGGCTACCTGCAGGAGAGGGAGGTCCCGGGCTTCGGCGCCGTGCCCTTTCCCGGGCGCTTCCTGAAGACCTCTGCCGATGGTCCTCACCCGTCACCCGCCACCCGGACGGCCGGGGTGGACTGGTCCACCCGTGAACGTCCGGCCGTCGCCCGGCCGGTGCAGCCATCGCGTCCGCTGGAGGGCATCCGGATCATGGACTTCACGCATGTCCTGGCAGGGCCTTTCGGCACGCGCGTGCTCGGCGACCTCGGGGCGGATGTCATCAAGGTGGGCACGGCGGCGCGCGGTGGCGGCGCCAACACGCCGGACCATCCCTACTACGTGTGCTGGAACCGCAACAAGCGCAGCGTGACCATCAACATGGCCACCGAACAGGGCCGCGCCGTGGCACTCCGGCTGGCGGCGAAGTCCGATGTCATCATCGAGAACTTCAGCGCGGGCGTGCTCAAGCGGTGGGGGCTCGACCGCGAATCTCTGGCTCCCATTAACCCGGGCGTCAGCGTCATCTCCATGGGTGGGATGGGGCAGGATGGACCGTGGCGGGACTTCGTCACCTACGCACCGACTATCCACGCCCTCACCGGGCTGACGTACCTGACGAACCTCCCTGGCGAACACACGCTCGGCTACGGCTTCTCGCTCACCGACCACCTGAGTGGTCTTGCCGGGGCGTTCGCCGCGCTGCAGGCGCTCGAGCACCGCGACAGGACGGGCTCGGGCCTCGCCATCGACCTCTCCCAGTATGAACTCGGGCTGGGGATCATGGCGCCCGCACTGCTCGATTACCTGGCCAACGGGGCGAATCCGGAACCGTCCGGCAACCGCCATCCACTCGGCGCTTGGGCGCCCCACGGCATCTACCGGTGCGCCGGCAACGACCGCTGGGTGGCAATTGCCGTCCACAGCGACCAGGAGTGGGCCTCCCTGGCGACGGCCATGGGTGTGGCAGCCGTCGCGAGTGACCAGCGATTTGCCACCCATGCGGCGCGCATTGCCCACCAGGACGAACTGGACGCCATCGTCGAGCACTGGACATCGGCGCTGGACCGCTACCACATCGCTCAGACCTGCCAGTCGCTGGGGATTGCCGCCGGTCCTGTCCAGGACGCAGCCGACCTCACCGGACGGGACGCGCAACTTGCCGCACGGGAGTTCTTCGGCACCACGGTCGCTGAAAACCGGGGAGAGTACGGCTTCGACCGCTTTCCTGCCCGGTTCAATGGCGAGCGGCCATTCGTGTACGAAGGTGTGCGCCAGACGGGAGCGGACACCTTCGACGTGGTTACCGAACTTCTTGGGCTGCCGGACGACGAGGTCGCGGAGCTTCTCGCGAGCGGCGCGTTGAGCTGACCGCGGGGGGCGAGAAGCCTCTCTCACCTTCAGGCTTGGACACGGCGGCCAAGGTGGTATTCAATCCACGGCATGATGAACGACCCCGGCCTGTTCGAGACCATCTACACCACCCGGGCGCTACGCCGCTTCAAGCCGGACCCCGTGCCTGACGAGGTGCTTTTTCAGCTGTTCGACGCTGCCATCCGTGCCTCTTCGGGCCAGAACGCACAGGACTGGCGCTGGATTATCATTCGCGACCCCGCAGTCAAACGGCAGCTCGGCGAGTGGGCGCTCGAAGGGTGGGCGCGCTACTCGGCCCGCTACGGTTCGGCGGAGGAGATCGCGGCGCTGCCCCGCAACCAGCGGCTCTCGCTCAACAGCGTCCGGGACCTTGCACACGGGCTCGATACCGTCCCGGTGATTGTCGCGGTCCTGGGTATGAAGGGCCGCCATTCGACGCCCGGCGGGAGCACCTTCCCCGCGGTCCAGAACTTCCAGCTTGCTGCGCGCGCCCTCGGACTCGGCAGCTCAATCTTCAACCTCCCCATGCGCGACCAGTTGTACGAGATACTCGGCGTCCCCGAGAACAACCAGCTCTACTGCCTGCTGCCGCTCGGCTACCCCACGGACAGGCACGGTCCGTTGAACCGTAAGCCGGTCAAGGCGGTCGTCTTCGACGAAAAGTACGGCGCCAACTGGGCCTTTGCGGGCGAGCAACCCGAACGGGGCTGGGAGGACCGCTGGGTGAAGGGCGGTTAGCGCGTTTCTGGGCGGCGCGTCGCGGCCCTCGGCGGGTGCCGGAAGGTCGAGCCGGCGGGACCTTCTGGTACAATTGCGGGCCATGCGCGGTGCGTTCCGGGCACTTCCGGAGCATCCATCTCGCCAGGCCGCCCACCGTGCCCCCGTAGCTCAGCGGATAGAGCAGTGGTTTCCTAAACCATGTGCGCAGGTTCGATTCCTGCCGGGGGTACCAGCACTACCGGATCCGAAGTGTAGCCTCCCTGGTTCGTGAGTTCCGGTCTGACGGCACGCTCGCCGTTCCGAGGGGCCGCGCCGCGCGGGCTGGCCCCGCAGCGCGACCCCATTGGCGGTGCCTTGGTTGGGAGCAGGGGAGCCGGCGTTATGGCGATGGCGGGATCGGATCGACGCCTGGAGAACTGGCAGGGAAGGCCGTTGCATTGCCATCAGGCGGGACGGGCAGGGTTTGGGGCATACCTCCGGGCCACGCCGACAGATAGGCTGCGATAAAGGCCTCGTTCACCTGGCGCTGGATGGCCGCAAACTCCTCGCTCGAGATCTCGGCAACACCGGCCGAGGGCGCGAGCTGGTCTCCCCGGACGACAGGCGGGTCTGCTGAGGTGTCATCTCCGCGGAAGGTCAGGGCGCCCGCAGCGAACCCTGCGACAGCGGCGGCACCGAGCGCGATGGTGGTGAATGGCACCCGGAGCGTGGTGCGTGGCGTGGATTGCGGTTGGGAAGTCATGTTCGTTCCTTTCTGAGGGCGAGTGCCCACGGGCTTTACCCTGGTCGGGGTGGCCGTTGGAGGTGCCGATGACCGCCGTCGGTAGCGCCGGGATGAGTCTCTGTGAGGTGCGGGGGCCGTTGCTGCCGGCCCCGCACCTCGAGGGGTAATGGGGCCGCAACCTACTCGGAGTGACGAATCGACATCGTTTCGACCTCCTGGGTGATGCGCGAAAGCATCGCCCCTGAGGGTCGGGCCCACATCGACAGGTCGAACCATCTTGCGGAGAATCTTTCCCGCCCCGCGCTACACCGATCGGAGTATCAGTTACTCGGTCCGCAGGTCCGTGCCCACCAGGCGGCCGCTTCGCTCCGGCGGCTCATCCCCAGCTTCCCGAGGATGTTGTGCACGTGTTTCGACGCCGTCGCAGTCGTGATGGTGAGCGCCTCCGCGATCTCGGCGTTCGTCTTCCCGGCGGCGATGAGCGAGACGACCTCGCACTCGCGATCGGAGAGCCCGCCCAGGTCCAACGTTCCTGCGGCTGCGCCGCCGATGCGGCAGCATTCGTCATCGCCGGTGAAAGCAGGCCAGGATGGCCGCGACCGGGTCCCCCTCGGGACTTTGAGTTCTCGGACCGAGAGTCCACTTAACCCCGATCCATTCCGGGCTGGCGATGGGGCGGACAACATGTGCCCAAGCGAGGCATCCATCCGCGACCGAATTCTTTGGCCGAGTGCCGCGTTGTAGGGAATCACAGGTGTCTTCCAGTGAGTAACACCAGGGAGCAACGCGGCCGTCTCGCGCGCTTCGGGCCACTGACTATCGTCCTCCGGACCAATCACGAGCACAGGCGCCTGCACACGGCGCAGGTCCTCGGCGATCGAAACCGAAAAATTGATCCTTGGATCGGAGAGCAGCTTGATCGTTGACTTGCTGTAGCTGCGCTGGAATTCCGCCACGAGGTCGTTGATTGGCTCATCCGGCGCGATGTCAAACGCGAACCGCAGGGCCAGGATGGAGCCCATCTCGTAGTCGTCGTTGAGGACGCGGCCATAGAAGCGGATGTCCAGCAGCGCGTTCGGCAGGGGACACACCATCGTCAGGCTGCGCACACGCTCCGGGTGTTCAACAGCGAACCTGGCCGCAGCATGGCAACCGCCATGATACGCGACGAGGTCCACGGTCTGCCCGGCTACGTCCATAACGGCGGCCAGGTCCAGCTTGTATTGCTCGACCGAGGGATCGCCTCGCAGCCCCCCCGAGAGCCCGTTGCCGCGAAAGTCGAATAGGAACGTCGGAGCACCGCCACGAAGTGCGTTGTAAAAGTCAACGAGCGAGTGCAATTTGTGGACACCAGCGACGTTCAACTGGCCGAACTTCGGCACCACGACGATCGGCGTGCCGGCGCCCGGGAACTCGCCATAGCTGATGTCAACGCCGTCGGCGGCCTTCGTATAGCGAATGATAGGTCCGTTCATAGCTCGAACAGTATGCCACCGGGAGGCAAGCCCTCATGCCAGGCCGTGGCAGACGGCGTAGGTGGTGGCTTGCCGCTGGTTGGCACTTCCCGTCTTCGGTGGGCACCGACGGCACGCGAAGAGACTCCACGCGCTACCCGAGGTTCTCCTCCACGTCCTCGCGGGTTCCGGCCGTCGCCCAGCACTCGGTAGGCCACGCGTACGCCCTCCGCGGTGCGCAAGAAGCGAATCTCGGACCGCATGCCGCTAGTGCCCCTTCCCGTTACTCGCCCACCACGCGGCCGCCTCGCTCCGCCGGCTCATCCCCAGCTTCTCGAGAATGTTGTGCACGTGTTTCGAAGCCGTCGCGGTCGTGATCGTCAGCGCGTGGGCGATCTCGGGGTTCGTCTTCCCCGCGGCAATGAGGGCGAGGACTTCGCACTCTCGCGGTGAGAGCCCGCCCAAGCCCAACGCCCCTGTGGGTACGGCGGCGGAGGGGACGAGTTCTTCGCCGGTCAGGAAGGCCAGGATGGCTGGGACCGGGTCCTCCTCGCCGGGCATCAACCAGGAAGAGCCTTCCACAAGGTACAGCTGCGCGCCGGCGATGTGGGCTGCGTAATCAGCACCGATCTCGGCGCCGAGTCCGCGACGGTGGACGACCAGGGTGGGGACGGCGATCCGCTCCAGGTAAGGGGTGATGTCCCAGGAGGAGATCATCGGCTGCACTTGAGCCGAGTAGCCCCGGTCGCAACAGGACAGCGTCAGCTCCTGATAATCGCGAAGGGTTGCTTCAGGGACCTCACCGGCGAGTCTGCGCGCGTTGAGCCGCACCCACGCGGCGTCGAGACTGAACAGCGAGGGGATCTGGGCTGCGGCGCGGACAGCCGGAATGCGCTCGGGCCAGCGATGCTGGTTAAAGGTTACCCAGCGACGGATGCGCTCCTGATGGTGGGCTACGTAGGGCGCCACAGGAGGACCCCCCGCGACGATGTTCGCGGGCCCGTCGAAAAGGGAGAAGACGGCCTCCAGGTCCCGTATCCATTCGTCGCGGCCGAAGGGTACGCCGCGGGTGGAGGAGCCGGTGTTGCGCCAGTCGAACTGGTAGACCGTGAAGTGTGCGCTCATCTGCTCGAGGGGGGCACGGAGACCGGGGCTGCGCCAGAACAGTTCGGTATGAGAGGAAGTGGTTCCCCAGCAATACACGAGCGGTGGTCCGGACCCCGCGACCGTGTAGGCAATGGAAACGCCGTCGCTGGTGCGCGTGAACTGAACGGGGGGCACGTCCATGGTGCCGACGATTATCCTACGGACCGTCAAGTTCCCTATGCCGGCCCGTTGCCGACGGCGTAGGCGGTGGGCGGTGGCTTCGTAGATGCGCTTCGACGACGGGTATTCGGCAAGGGCCTGTGCGGAGTCGACATCTTCGAGGGTGGGGTAGCCGGGCGCGGGCTTCTCCCGTTGTCGCTGCCACCGTAAGGAATCCCGCGGGCTACTCCTGCCACCGCACCTCGTAGAGCCGCACCGCCGCCTCGCCGGAAACCTCATCCTGTGCGGGGCGTTCCACGAACCTGAAGCCCTTGCCCGCCACCAGCTCCCGCACCACCTGCGAGGCGAGGATCTCGCCGCCATGCGCCAGGCCGGCGATCCGCTCGGCCACGTTCACTGATTCCCCGAACAGGGCGTCGCCCTCGGCGATCGGCTCGCCGGCGTTCAGCCCAACGCGGATGCGCAGAAGGTGGCCGTGCACCGGTGGGGCGGCATGGAATGTCTGTTGCAGCGAGATCGCGCACCTTAGCGCCTGCTGCGCGGAGGTGAACGAGGCCATGAACCCGTCGCCCATCGACTTCATTTCGTTTCCGCCGAACTCCCGGAGAGCCGCCCGCGTCACGCGTTCGTGCTCC
>CAUJEQ010000004.1 GCA_963169135.1 Chloroflexota bacterium | reverse complement strand
GCGATCGCCTCCGCCCGGTCGGGGGTCGTGGCAATGTCCAGCTCCCCAACGATCACCGTGGTTGGCACCGAGATGATCCCCAGCCGGTCGAGCACGTCCACCCGGTTCGTGACCGTCCGCAGCGCCCGCCCGGCAACCGCTTCCATGTCGTTCGCGGCGAGCTTCTCGACGACCGCTGCCTTGCGCGCGGGGTCCGAAAGATAGGGCGCCCCGAAGAGGATGTTCGCGACCGGCTCCGCCACCGCCTGCCAGCCCATCGCCAGCACGGCCTGACCGAGCTGCCCGTAGGCCGCCACCTTCTCCGCCGATTCCGGCTGCGCGTCCGTATCGAGCAGGGCGAGGCTGCGGACGCTGTGCGGGTGTTCGAGCGCCATCGGCATCGCTGTCATCCCGCCCATCGAAAGCCCGACGATGTGCGCCTTCGGGATGCCGATCGAATGCAGGAATGCCGCCATGTAGTCCGCCAGGTCGAAGAACGAGTACTCGTGGTCCACGTCCGGCGTCTGCCCGTGCCCGATGAGGTCGACAGCGATGCAGCGGTAGCTGTCTTTGAGCGCGGCCACCTGGTTGTCCCAGAGCGTGTGGTCCCAGGTCAGCCCGTGGATGAAGAGGATCGGGTCTCCGGCGCCCTCGTCGATGTAGTAGTACGTCGCATCGCGGACGGTCGCGGTCGGCATGGGTGCTCCTGGCGCGATATGCGCGGCCCGCCTGCGGGAGGGGTAGCATAGCCCAACTCTCTCGCGCGGAGGTCACCGTGAGCGTTATTGGCACAGACGAGATCGCAATCGACGAACCGGAGCAGTACGACTGGCCCGCCCTCGTGGGGGACCTGAACCGCCTGCTTCGTCTGAAGACGACCCCCATCGGCATGAAGATGTTCCCCACGAGGGCCGGGATGGAGGCGATCCCCCGCATCCGCCGCCCGAAGGATATCCACACCACCGACCAGATCGTCGCCCAGGCAGCCCGCCTCGGCTGGACCGTCGGAATCACCGTTGAGGACCTGGTCGGCGCGCAGTGCAGCGCGGTCATCGGCCTGTCTCCCCGCGACGACCGCTGGCTCTCCGGCAAGAACATGGCCGGCGTCTGGTTCGAGACCATCGAGGACTCGGCCGCGCACCAGGCCGCCATGGATGTCGTGCCCTTCGGCCAGTACGAGGCGATGGCCGTCTCGCCGCTCACCTCGGGGCGGCTCGACCCGCCGGACATCTGCCTGGTCTACGCCACCCCCGGCCAGATGATCATCCTTATTAACGGCCTCCAGTGGAGCGGCTACCGCAAGTTCGAGTGGAGCGTGGTGGGCGAATCTTCGTGCGCGGATTCGTGGGGCCGGGCGCTCAAGACGGGCGAACCCAGCCTCTCGATCCCGTGTTTCGCCGAACGCCGCTACGGCGGGGTCCTCGACGACGAACTCCTGATGGCGCTGCCGCCGAAGTACATCCCGCGGGCCATCGCGGGCATGGAGCGGCTCGCGGGGAACGGCCTGCGTTACCCCATCCCCCAGTACGGCGTCCAGAGCGATGCCCGCGCCGGGCTTGCGGTGAGCTACGGGGGCTAACCGAAACCGCCGGGAGCACTGCTCCCGGCGGTCCGGTGGGGCACGGCTGGCGGCCGGCTTATTGCTTTGGCGTGCGCGTCCCGCAGTACTTCGCCCCGATGAAGTGGCCGCCCCAGACCGGTGCGACCGGACAGAGGTTGAACACCCCCGTCGCTATCGGCACCAGCCCGAAGGCTGCGATAGCCAGGCCAGCCCCACCGCCGACTACGGTCAGCCCGGTGCCGATGATCGTGGCCCCCAGGGCAACGCGTGCGACTCGGCCGCCGTTCGATGCCATAAATCGGGAGAAGGCACTGCCTTCGAGTTCTTCAGTTTCGGAATGCAAGCTCATTTGAAATACCCCTCAAATCGTGAATCGTGAATCGTGAATCGTGGACGGTAGATGGCGGACGGCGATTCGCCGTGGGATGTCAGTGGGCGAAGCGCACGTCCGGGAGCATCCGGTCGGCCCAGCGCGGGAGCCACCAGGCGCGCCGCCCGACCAGGTGGAGGACCGCCGGCACGAGCACCAGGCGGACGAGGAACGCGTCGATCAGCACCGCCGTGCCGAGGATGAGCCCCATCTCTTTCATCGGGAGCGTGCCCGCGATGGCGAACGTGTAGAACACCGCGATCATCACGCCCGCGGCCGCCACGATTGGCCGCCCCGTGTGGGCAAGCGCGCCCTCCACCGCCTCCGAGGCGTCGTTCGAGCGCTCGAAGTGCTCCCGGGCGGAAGCCAGCAGGAAGACCGTGTAGTCCATCGAGATGGCGAACACGAGGGCGAAGAAGAACAGCGGCGCCCACGAGGTCAGGTAGCCCTGGCTCTCGAAGCCCATCGGCCCCGCAGCCCAGCCGTGCTGGAACGCGAGCGCCCCAACACCGAAGGCCGCACCCACCGAAAGCAGGTTGAAGACCACGCCGGCGAAGGCGATGAAGACCGCCTGCAGCGCGAACAACAACAGCAAGAAGCCCAGCACCAGCACCACCCCGATGACGATCGGGGCGCGGTCGCGCAGCGTCTGGTCCAGGTCGTAGTTCTCCGCCACCGGTCCGCCGACCAGGATGTTGCCCGGCAGCGTTTCGCGGAGTGTGTTCACGAGGCTGTAGATCTCGTCGCTCGAGGGGTCGAAGGCGCTCATCGCCGAGATGAGGCTCGCGCCTTCCGCGCCCGGTTGCGCCGGGAACACCATCACGATGCCCTCGGTGCCGCTCACGGCGTCCGCGACCGGCTGCGGGTCCGTCCCAGCGGGGACGATGACCTGGATGGGGCCGGGGGCGCCGGGACCGAAGCCCGTGGCCAGCGCGTCATAGCCCTCCCGCGCCTGGCGGTCGTCCGGCAGCACCGAGATGGATGGCATGCCCGTTTTCAGGTCGAGCAATGGCGCTGCCAGGAGCAGCAACACTACCGTCGAGGCGATGGCCAGCAGGCCCGCCCGCGACTGCACGCGCCGTGCGAACGCCGCCCACCAGGGACTGCGGTGCTCGCCTGCCGTGTGCCACGGGAGCGAAAGGCGATTGACCCACGGGCCGATGACCGCCGGCAATAGCGTCAGCGCCGCCAGCAGCACCAGCGCTACCGCCAGCATCATGCCCGCTGCCATCGACCGGAACGCCGGGATGGGCACGAGGAGGATGGCCGAGAGGCTGATGAGCACCGTCAGGCCGCTGAAGAGCACCGCCTTTCCGGACGTGTCCATCGTCACCGCAACCGCGAACTTCGGGTCCTCCGGCGTAGCGTGGATGGCGCCCCGGTAGCGGGAGACGATGAACAACGCGTAGTCGATGCCCAGCGCCAGCGCGAACATGATGGCGAAGTTCAGCGTCCAGATGGAGAGGTCCGTGAATTGCGTGACGCCGTAGAGGATGCCCATCGCGGAAATGAGCCCGGCAGCCGTCAACATGAGCGGCAGGCCTGCCGCCGCCAGCGAACCGAACGCGATCACCAGGATCACCAGGGTGATCGGCCAGGTCAGCATCTCGGCCTTCATCATTCCTTCGCGGTTGACCTCGTTGAAGTCGTTCCAGAAGGCGGGCGAACCGGTCAGCGCGACCAGTACCTGCTCGTCGCCAAGCGCCTCGACATCGTCCGCGATCCGGCCGGCGGCACGGACCGCTTCGGTCGGGTCGACAACCGCGCCGGCCTGCAACATGACCGTCTTGCCGTCCTGGCTCGGCTGCGGCGGCATGGCCGGGCCGAATGCCTCTTCGCTTGCGAGGACCGCGGTCGCGGCGGCGATGCGCTCCGCGAAGGCCGGGTCTTCGTAGGTCAGCGTCCCCGACTGGAGGACGATGACGGCGGACTGCGACGAAAGCCCGCCGAACTCGCGTTCGATGACCTCACGTGCGGCCAGGGAGTCCGAACCTTCGACTTCCCACATCGCGCCGGAAAGGGCGTGCTCCAGCTTCGGCGCGAACACGCCGAGCCCAACAGCCACCAGTACCCAGACGGCAATGACGGCCAGCCGGTTGGCGGCCATGAAGCGGCCAGCGGCGCCGAGGGGGCCGGGCGTCATTCGAACCCTCCATGAAGATAGAACGATGAAACGGCCAAGGTGGTTCCTCCAGTGAAATGCTTTGTGGGTTAGACGGCGGAGAAGGCGCGTACGTCCTCTTCAACCTGCTCACGCAGGCGGTCGCACACAAGGTCGCAAAGATGGGTCAGGCTCGGGTCGGAAACGCTGTAGAAGGCGGCGGTACCTTCAGCCCGGCGCGAGACCATCCGGGCATCGGCGAGCGTCCGCAGGTGCTTGCTGACGTTTGCCTGGCTCATGCCCAGCCGCTCTACCAGCTGGCCCACGTTCAGCTCACCCTCCGCGAGGAGCATGCGCAAGATCGCCAGGCGGGTGGCGTCGCCCAGCACGCGGAAGCGTTCGGCGACGTTTTCGAGGAGGTGGGCGGGTACCATCTCGGCCATGGGAGCTACTCTATCGCTCTATAACGATTAACGCAAGTTATCCGCCGGGCGGTCCCACGTCGCAGGGGCCGCGTGGTCATACGCCCCTGTCCACGCGCCGCCGAACGGACCGTGCCGGCCGCATGCTGGATCCATGGCCGCGTCAGGGGCGTACTACCGGGGGAAACAGAAGCCTGATCCGGAATTTGGAGTAAACAAGAATGCCTCAAGACAACTACTGGCTCCGCACAACCCGCGCGGGCCGCGTAACGCGGCGGCGCTTCGTTGGAGGAGCCGCCGTGGCTGGCGTCGGGGTCGCGGGACTCGGCCTGGTTGGCTGCGGCGACGACGACGATGAACCGGGCGACCCCACGGCAACCCCGGGCGGGGAAACTCCGGGCGGGGCAACTCCCGGGGCCACGACGGCTGCGAGCCCCAGCGCGGTTGCAGCCGTCGATGGTGGCGTCCTGGTCAGAACCCTCGGAGCCACGCAGTTCGATTCCGTCGATCTCCACCGCGCGCAACGGGACGAGGTCGGTTGGCTCACCGGATACACCCTCAACAAGATCGTCCGCTTTTCCAATCCCGATGCCGGCGACATTGAGGCCGACCTTTCCGAAAAGTGGGAGACGCCCGACGCCCAGACGTACACCTTCTCTCTCCGCAAAGACGTAAAGTGGCAGACCACCCCCATAACCAACGGGCGCCAGTTCACTTCCGCCGACATCAAGTGGCATGTCGAGCGCCAGGCGGCCGGCCTCCTCCTCGATGGCACAGCCGCCTCCTTCCGGTTCAAGTCCGACTGGGTGGGCGTGAAGGTCGAGACGCCGGACGATTACACCGTCAAGCTCACCTTGCCCAAGCCCAACGGCGCCTTCATGTCGCGCCTCGCCGCCTTCTTCGCTGGTGTCCCCAACCGGGAAGCGACGGAGAAGTTCGAGGCGAGCCACAACACGCTCACCCCGGAGGCGCAGCCCGCAACCAGCGCGTTCAAGATCCAGCAGTGGACCACGGGCAAGGACATCGTCCTCGCGAGGAACCCGGAGCACTTCCGCAAGGGTGAGCCCCACGTCGATGGCATCATCTACCCGTGGGGCCTCTTCCAGGACCCGAACGCCTACCGGTTGGCCTTCGAGCAGAAGCAGGTCGATAGCTGGTCTTCGCCGGACGCTTCGGTCACGAAGTCCGTGGTCGAGGCCAACAAGGGCATGATGACCGAGAGCCTGAGCGGCGTATCGAACACGGTCCTCCTGCACCTCAACATGAACAAGCAGTTCAAGGACGTCCGCCTGGTGCGGGCCGTGAGCATGGCCTACGACCGGCGCGCGCAGATCGAGGCTATCCACCAGGGGCTCGGCCAGGTGAGCGGCCCCGTGACGTGGCTCCAGGAGGGCTGGGCCGTCAAGCCCGAGGACCTCATTAAGCACGAAGGCTACCGGATCGACCGCGACCTGGAGATCAAAGAGGCTCGCGCACTCTGGGAAGCCGGCGGCGGCCCGGCGCTCGGGGACGTCGATATCAAGGTCGAAGCTTCGTTTGCGGCCCTCTGGCCGGATATGTACGCGTTCGTCCCGAAGATGCTCAACGATGCCCTCGGCGTGTCCCAGTTCAAGTCCTCGCGGACCACGTACAACGAGGAAATCATCCCCAATCTGCTCAAGGGCGAGTATCCCAACTGGGTGGCCTGGACCAACGCGGTCAATGACCCGGACCCGCGCGTCGACATCTATGGCAAATTCCACTCCGCCGGGACCCAGAACTGGAGCAGGGTGAAAAACGCGGAGCTCGACAAGGTCGTGAGTGACGCGTTGCTCACTGCCGATGTGGAGGAGGCCAAGGCGAAGATGCTCCAGGCCCAGGACATTCTCCTGAAGAACGGCCAGTTTGGCGCCTGCAACCTGTACAACTACATCAGCCGGGGTGCTCGCTGGAACTACCTCCATGCCACCACCAAGGACGAGGTGACCGGGGGCAAATCGACCGGGGGCTTCTGGAATACCGCGGCCGGGAACCTCGAGGCGAAGTACACCTGGATCAACCCGAATGATCCCAGCTACTCGGATGTGGTAAAAAACCGCAAGCTGCCGTAGGAGAAGCACGCTTCACGCCAGAGCGAAGCCACGACGAGGAGAACACGAGTACTTGACCAACTACATCGTTCGGCGATTGCTGCTCAATGTGCTCGTTCTCTGGTTCGTGGCTTCGCTGGTGTTTATCGGCACACACGCGCTGCCGGGTGACTTCGCGGAACTCCGCGTGGCGTCCACCTTCACCGGAGCGGACCAGACCGAAGCGATAGCCTTCGCCCGCAAGGAACTGGGCCTCGATAAGCCCCTCTGGTACCAGTACGTCATCTTCATGGGCGAACTCGCCCGCGGCGACCTGGGCACGTCCCTCGAGAGCCAACGGAGCACCTGGAGCGAACTGGGCGATCGCCTGCCGGCCACGCTCGAGCTTGGCACCCTGGTCGTCATCATTTCGTTCTCGCTGAGCCTGCCCATCGGCGTCATCAGCGCCGTCAGGCAGAACACCTGGGTCGACTATGTCCTCCGGGGCTTTTCCATCCTCGGCGTAGCGATGCCGGTGTTCGTGGTTGCCATCCTGCTGTCGCTGCTTGTCATCAAATTCTCGCTGTTCAAGATCGACCTCATCAGCCACCCGCATTTCTGGACCGACCCGGTCGCCGCGGCGAAGCTCTACGTGATCCCCGCGATTGCCGGCGGCATATCGGGCGGTGCGGGTGTCATGCGCCTCCTCCGATCGCAGATGCTCGAGGTGATGCGCCAGGACTACATCCGCACGGCCCGCGCGAAGGGGCTGTATGACCGCAACATCTGGGTGCGCCACGCCCTGAAGAACGCCATGTTGCCCGTCCTCACCGTCATGGGGCTCACCATCAGCAGCATCGTCGGCGGCCAGATCATCCTCGAAAGCATGTTCAACATCGATGGCGTGGGGCGTTTCCTCCTGGCCAAGTTGACTACGCGCGATTTCGCGCCCTTCCAGGGGACGGTGCTCGTCATCGCCTTCGTCATCGTTACCGTGAACCTGGTGGTCGACCTGGCGTATGCATGGCTCGACCCCCGCATCCGCTACAGCTAAGAGACGGAGCTCGCCACGTGGCTCAGATTCAAACGCCTGACGCCCTGTCCCCAGCCGGATACATCGACTTCTCCCGCCGCCGAACCTTCGGGTCGGTCATGCGCAAGACGGGTGCGCTCGCGCGCCGGAACAAGCTGGGGGCGTTCGGAGTCATCCTCGTCATCATCGTCCTGGCCATGGCAATCCTGTCGCCGGTCATCCAGCGCTACGACGACAACGAGTCGTTCCAGACGGCCAATCCAAAATTCAATCCGACCGCCAACCCGCTGGATATCGCCAACGATCCAGGCCTCGGGTCCCCATACATCCTCGACCGGTGGGAGAGCCCGCTGAGCGGCGAACACTGGCTGGGCACCGACCAGCTGGGGCGCGATATCTACGCCCGCATCGTCGTCGGCGCCCGCCTGGCAGTGATCATCGGCGTTGGCGCATCGCTGATCGCCGTCGTCCTCGGCACCGTCGTTGGGCTCTTCTCCGGCTACTTCGGCGGCAAGCTGGACCTGTTCCTCCAGCGGTTCGTCGATGGGATCCAGGCCTTCCCCGGACTCGTCCTGCTCCTGCTCATCGTCTCCGTCATGGACCAGCCGAGCCTCGCGCTCACGGTCCTCGCCCTCGGCGTCCTGGGCTTTGCCACGTCAGTCCGCATCGTGCGTTCCTCGGTCCTCGCCGTCTCGCAAGCGACCTACATCGAGGCCGCCCGTTCCTACGGCGCGACCAGTGTCCGCATCATGCTCCAGCACGTCCTGCCCAACATCCTGTCGGCCATCATGATCGTCTTCTCGATCAGCATCGGAGCGTACATTTTGGCCGAGGCGTCGCTCTCGTTCCTCGGCCTTGGCCCCGCCGACAAGACCACCTGGGGGAAAATGGTCAACGCCGGGCGCGTCTCGCTCGACCTGCATCCCTGGGAGTCGGTGATCTCTGGCGCGGCGATCACCATCGCCGTGCTTGGCTTCAACCTGGCCGGCGATGCGATCCGGGACGAGCTGGACCCGCGCCTTCGCGGCCGTTAGGAACGCTCGTCTTCGCCACGGGCCCCTACCGCTGCCGCTCTTCCCACAGCCCGCAGGTCGTCTCCGTATCGTCCAGGAACGGCCCAACACACTCCCGGCCGTCGCGGATGATATGCCTGCAGATGTTGATCAGCCCCTGCCCGAGGCGGTGGCTCCCCATCGTCATCTGCAGGTAGGCGCACTTCGCCGCGAAGCGCGTGGGCACCGGGTCGGCGTGCAAGGCGGGTTCCATCTCCCTCCAACTCTAGCGGCGATCCGGCAAGCGACAAACGCCATGCGAAGCGTGCGACCCGGCGAGCCCCGAGCGTCAGCAAGGGGACACGCACCAGGGCCAACACTCGCAGGCCAATCGCAAGGTCCGTTCGGCGGTGCGGAACGGCGTTCGTGGTGGTGCCGACATCCCAGCGGGTCATGACTGACCCGCCTCGGATACGGATCGACTATCATTCGGGCCATGTCGGGGGACTCGGGATTCCGCGGCGAGCCGCTGGCCTACTTCTTCACGTTTGCCGGATATGGGTCCCGCCTCCACGGCGACGTCCGCGGGACGGTTGACCGTCGGCACAACACGGCTGGCGAGCCACCTCTGC
The DNA here is from genome assembly GCA_963169135.1 of Chloroflexota bacterium. Lineage (GTDB taxonomy): Bacteria > Chloroflexota > Dehalococcoidia > Tepidiformales > Tepidiformaceae > Amarobacter. The sequence continues at coordinate 685 of CAUJEQ010000004.1, read as the reverse complement.
CCCGTGACGACTTCCGCAGGGGATTCGCCCAGCGCGGCTTGAATTCCGAACCGATGACATTTGGTGAAGGAGCCCGGCGCATTGTTGAGGCGAGTTTCCAGGCAACCTGCACGTTCAGAGGCTGGAGCCTCCTTGGCATCCATTGCCGGACCAATCATGTGCATGCCGTGGTTGCGGCTCGGGAGATCCCTTCGCGGGTGATGCACGACTTGAAATCGCGTGCCACGCACTCCCTTCGCGAGCAGGATGTGGTGCGGGCGTCGCAGTCCGTCTGGGCGCGGCACGGGAGCACGAGGTACCTGTGGACAGCGGATGATGTGGAGGCTGCAACCAGGTACACCATGGAGGCCCAGGGAGCGTTCCTCCCCGGGACCGGGGAGTGGAGGCCACACGAATAGACCATCCGGGACCGTGGTGGTGCCCGATCCGAGGCGCGCCAGTGGATGGCGCGCTGGGATGCCTGTTGCCCGAACGCCGCCGAATGCCGGGTATGCCGCCCGTCACGCCAGGCGGCCATGGCCCGTGGGATGCCCGATCCGAGGCGCGCCAGTGGATGGCGCGCTGGGATGCCTGTTGCCCGAACCCCGCCGAATGCCGGGTATGCCGCCCGTCACGCCAGGCGGCCATGGCCCGTGGGATGCCCGATCCGAGGCGCGCCAGTGGATGGCGCGCTGGGATGCCTGTT
>CAUJEQ010000003.1 GCA_963169135.1 Chloroflexota bacterium | reverse complement strand
CAGTTGTACACCTTAGGCATGTTGCACCTCCCCGGCCGGCTGGCCGTAGACGTCGTTGATCAGGTCCTGGACGAACGCGTCGCCGCGCCGCTGGAGGATCGCGTGGGTCCCCGCGAAGTAGGGCGACTGGAAGAGACGCATCGTCTTTTCGCGCGGCATACCCATCAGCGCATACTCCTCGATGAAGCACCGGGCCATCGTTGCATCCGGGTCACTGCCCGGATCGACCGGGTAGCGCATGGCCACGAACTCATACGGGTCATCCGTTTCGAGGTCCTTCTCTGCCATCTCAAGCCCTCTTCACACTGGTAAGGCTGCCGCTCAGGTATCGCTTCATGAGTGCGTCCTCGCTGCCGGGCGACATCCCGGTGGTCCCGGGGAGCCAGGCGCCCTCGCCGTTGAGGCCGCCGTTTTCGGCTTTGGTGATCTTCACGAGCGTCTCTTTCGGGACCGTGTTGACGGCGTGGTTGTCGGCTTCGCCGCCAAAGATGAACGCCTGCGCCACCTTCGCCTTGTGGAACAGCGTGTCGGTCTGGTGCATCGGCATCGACCAGTCCTTGGTCACGCTCTGGTGCGAGCCCCGCCGGAAGTTCGACTGGTACCCCGTGTCGGCAGAGACGGCCCGGCCATCGGCACGTTCCTTCGTCGCGGCGACAGTCTTCGGCGTCGAACCGAAGCCGCCGTGCTTGGTCATCACGACGCCGCGCGGGTACGCCGGGTTGAACTTCACCCGCAGCATGAGCCGGGCCACCTCGTACTCCGGGTCGTCCGCCTTCCACCCGATGTACGGCCGGTCCGCCGGGTTCGCGTCAACCCACACGTAGTCGCCCTCGGCCAGCCCGAGTGCAGTCGCATCTTCCGGGTTCATGTGGACTTGCTGATCGCCCACGCTTGCGATGCGCTTGTCGGCCCGGTAAGGGTCCGTGAAGTTTGTCGCCCACAGGTTCATCCAGTCGGTCACCGACCAGGAGGAGTGGACCGTGTGGCGCGTCTTCGGCGTCAGGAAGTAGAAGTTGTACCCCTGCTCCCAGAGCGGGTTCTTGGTCTTCTTGGTTTCGGACCAGGTGAGTTTCACGTTGCGGACGGTTCGGCGCTCCGGGTCCATGTCGTCCCAGGGGATGCCATAGTCGTTGGGCCGAATGAGCCGGTTGGAGCTGACGATGACGTTGGGCAGGTAAGGCGTCGCCTCGGGCCCCTCGCGGTGGACGATGAAGTTTTCGCCGTAGTCGATGGCCTCGGGGATGTCGCAGTACGAATTCATGCGCCCGGTATCGGTATGGAACGGTATGTTGTCGTGCACCTGCTCCCAGTACGGGATCCGGGGGTAGGTCTGGAACATGAAGAGCGCCGAGCCCGGCTCGCCGTACTTGCCGTTCATGATGTCGTCGTAGGTATAGCCGTTCGTCGTTCCCGAGGAATCCAGCAGGCGCTGCATGTAGATGTCGGTGCGACCCTCGAGCACGAATTTCCAGTAGTCGGCGAACCGCTGGTCTCCAGTGAGCTTCGAGAGCGCCTCCCCGACCTTTGCCAGGATTGTGATGTCGTCCTTCGTGTCGTGGACCGGCGGTATTCCGCCCTTCCAGATCTGGATGAAGGGGTTCTGGCAGGAGCCGGTGATTTCTGGCTGCTCGAATTCCATCCAGGAGTTGGCTGGCAGCACCAGGTCGGAGTATTCGCAGGACAACGTCATTTCGATGTCCTGCGTCACGATCATGTCGATCCGTGGCAGGGTGTTGAACAGCACCCCATACATCCACTTCGCGTTGTTGATGATGTTGACGTTGGTCGTCCACATCACCTTCGTTGGCGAAGGCATGTGGCTCTTGCCCGTGAAATTCTTGCGGCCGGCGCTGGGCGTCTCGACGATCAGCGCCTGGTCGCCGTGGTCCCAGTAGGCTGGCTCTTCGTCTTTCGTGTAGGCATGGGCATGGATGTCCTTGCCCTTGGCCGCCGGGTCCAGGTTCATGTCGAAGGGATCTTCGGCAATCCAGCCCTTGAAGCCGGGGCCCGTCTCGGGCGTGCCCTGGAACAGCGCCGCCTTATAGTTGCCCGCCCACGAGTACATGCCTGCTCCCGGCACGCCGATGTTGCCGGTCAGCATCAGGGGCAGGTGGACTGCCCGGTTGTGGAGCGTGCCGTGGAACCAGTGATTGACGCCTTCGCCGACGTGGATGGCGACCGGCTTGATGGTGGCGATGTCGAGCGCGAGCCGTTCGATCATCTCCACCGGGGAGCCGCTGATCTCCGCGGCGGAATCGAGGTCGTAGTCCTTGAGGTGCTCGCGGTAGGCCTGCCAGAGCGTGAGCACCTCGACCGCCTTGCCATCGAGGAGAGCGACCGTGCCGGTGTATTCGAGGTCGGGGTCGTATCCGGTGGCGGCGAGCTTCTCGCCGACCTCGTCGCGGGTGATCGGCTTCAACGACTTGGACTTCGCGTCATAGATGACGTAGTCCTGGAGCTTCTCGTACTGCTCCTGCTTGAGCCCCTGGACCTTGAACGACGGGCCGTTCGGATCGAGCGACGGCTTGTAGCCGGCGATGACGTCTTTCGGGTCGAGCCGCTTGAGGGTGTCGGTGCGGATGAGCAGCGGGAGATCGGTGAACTTCTTTACGAAGTCCGCATCGTAAAGGTTACGGTCCATGAGGATCTTGGTGATGGCGAGGAAGATGGCGGTATCGCCCAGGCCGGGCCGGCAGGGAATCCAGTAGTCGGCCTTGGTGGCGGGCGGGCTGTACTCCGGGGTGATCGTAACGATCTTGCCGCCGCGCTCCATCATCTCGATGAAGAAGTGGGCATCGGCCATCTTGTTCTCGACGAGGTTTTTGCCCACGCCGATGTGGAGCTTCGCGTTCCGCATGTCGTTGAAGTCGCAGTCGGAGTTCTGAAGGCCGGTGACAAAGGGGGTGCCGGGCGCCTGGTCGCCGTGCCAGGTGTAGTTGGACCAGACGCGACCGCCTTTGGCCTCTTCGTGGTCCACGCCGCGAACGTGGACATCGAGCAGGGCCAGGCTGTTGCAGAGGCGGTACATGCCGTACTTGCCCATGACTCCGAGCAGGCCCATCCCGCCGCGCATCTTGATGGTGCGCGTGCCGGCTCCTTCCATGATGTCGATCATTTCGGGCTGGTAGCCTTCGGAGAGCAGGATCTGCTTGCCCTCGTCGCCGGAATACCGCTTCGCCACGGCCTCGAGGCCCCTGGCTGCATAGGAGAAGGCGTCGTCCCAGCTGACCTTGGTGAAGGTATCGTTCCCGCGGTCGTCGAATTTGTACTGGCTGCGAAGCTCGGGGGTCAGCCCCGGGAAGCCGTCATCGGCCCACTTCTTCCAGCCGACGCGCATCATGGGGCCCTTGAGCCGGTAGGGACCGTAGACGCGCCGGGTGAGCGTGGCGCCCTTGTTGCAGCCGCGCGGGTTCCAGGCGTTGGTCGAGAAGTTCCCGTCCAGGTCTCCGATCGCCTGGCCGTCGTAGTTCTGCTCGGTTCGCACCACCACACCGTTGCGCACGAATGCGCGCAGCCTGCAGTTGTGCGTGCAGTTTGGCGCGCAAACGAAGGTGAAGGAATCGTCGTAGGCGTACTGGTCGCGGTAGATTCGTTCCCAGCCCCGGTTCGGGTAGAACTGCAGGGGATTGGTGATCCCCGGCGCCGATTGCAGGAAGGCCATCTTCCGTTCGACGTAAAACGCGGTGCCCGCCGCTACGGCCGCTGTGCTGACCTTGAAGAACCCTCGCCTATCCAATTTCAGGCCTCCTTGCTGACGATCTGTGGTTGCCCGGTGACGGGCAGCGCAGCCTGGCCCCAGGGCCGGGCGAAATGCTCGATGTGCTCGATGTGATGAAAGCGGGAAGGCACGAGGTTGTCCGCATTCGCGGGCATGGCGGACGTCCAGACGGCGCTGAAGGAAGGGTCGGCCAGCCGTTTCGCGTTACGACAACTCTTTGCGCGGGCAACCTTGCCATTTGGACGCTACAGTGCTCCTCTCACGGTCCACGGGAATGTGACATTCGTCACGAGTGACAGGGCGAGAGGAGCCCGATGCCTCAGTTTGGCCCATACTTGAGGGTATGCCCTCTGTGACGGCCGATCTCGTCCTCGGCATACCGCACCTCTCGATGCTGCCGCTCGCCGAGGCCGAACGCTTCGCCCGCGAGCTCGTGGTCCGGCGCTATGCGTCCCGGGAGTTCATCGCAGTGGAAGGTGAACCCTGCCGGGGCTTCTTCGTCCTGCTCTCCGGACGGGCCCGCATCTTCCGCTCCGGGGCCGACGGCCGGGAACAGATCCTGCGTCTCCTGGCGCCTGGCGACACGTTTGGCGAGGTGCCTGTTTTCGACGGAGGACCGAACCCCGCAACGGTCGAAGCTCTCGACCTTTGCGACGTTGCCCTCGTTCCGTCGACAGCCTTCCGGCTGGTTGTGGCCCGCTATCCCGAGGTGGCCGCAGCTCTGCTGGGACACTTCGCCCGCCGCCTGCGCTCGTTCACCGAGCTCGTCGAGCAGATCAGCCTCCAGACCGTGCAACAGCGCATCGCCCGGTATCTCTACATGACAGCCCGCGAGGAAGGCGTTACGTCGCCCGATGGGGTCGTCGTCCCTCGCACCATCACCCAGCAGGACCTCGCTGCCCTCGTTGGGAGTGTCCGCGAGGTGGTCAGCAGGACGATGCGAGTGATGGAGGAAGACGGGATCGTCGAGATCCGGCGCAAGGAAATCCTGGTCCGCGATATTGCCGCGCTCCGGGCGCTCATCTAGGGATCAGCCCGAGCTCCTGCAGCGCGGCGCGGTCAGCCATGCGAACGTCCCAGGGCGGGTCGAAAACGAGCTCAACGCTGGTGGTGCCATCGCGCAGGCCGTATTCCAGCACCGACTCCACCATTCCAACCAGCGCCTCACCCATCGGGCACTGGGGCGATGTGGTGGTCATCGCAATGCGGACATCTTCGTTATCGACCTCGATGCCGTACACCAGTCCGAGTGACACGATGTCGATCCCGAGTTCCGGATCGATCACGCGCCGGAGCATCTGTTCCACGTCCTTCGTCTTCATCTGGCGATCACCTCTCCGGGGCGTACCCGCTTTGGCGCGGGCGCATGGGGCGCAAGTACGATGTGGACCAGGGAGAACAGGTGGATGACCGCCCCGAGCGCAAGCAACGCACCGCCTGTCCGCAGGATGTCCAGCTCGCCCAGTAACGCTCCCGCCATGGCTACCACGACTGCCGTGGCGTGCACCGCGAGCGTTGCCCGGGCGACCCCCTCGCTGTAGATGTCTGCCACCACTGGCACCGGCCGAATACCGGCAAATTGGCGGTAGCGGTGGTACCAGACCAGGAAGGGCAGGATCTTGTAGCTGTTGCCGATGAGCGTCACGCCGGCCCAACCGCCAACGCCGGCGATGCCATAGGCGAGAAGGATCCGCGCCGGTTCGCCGCCCGGGCTTGCGGTCTCGCCGATGGCCGCCAGGAGGCCGAGGCAGATAGTCACTGCCAGAAATCCCAGCGAGACGAACGTCGCACGCCCCTGCACGTCCAGTGCGCGGCGCGATCGCGCGAGCATCAACCGCAGCATTTCGACCCCCCAGGCCGCCGGACCAGCCGTCATAACCACGGCAACCACCACTCGGGTCCATAGCCCCGGGTCGGTCATCAGCACCAGCGCCCCGCCAACGGTCGCCAGTGCTGTGAACGCCAGGATGCGGCCACCCGCTACCGGCTGCTTGCGCTGGACCACGTTGAACATCGGGATGAGCTGGTACGCGATACCCATCACCGTGAGCCCCAGCCACCCGACCAACCCAAGGTGCGCATGCCCCGAAAGCCTGCCCATGGTGACCGGGAACCAGAGGTGTTCGAGTGCCCCAACCCAGGTCATGCCGAAGCCGGCGGCCAACACGATGAACCCGAGCGAGACTGCCAGATAGCGGCTGGGCAGGGACCCGCGCCACGGAGAGCCGACGGCAGGTACCGCGTTGATAAGGAAAAGCACAAACGATGCAATCAGCCCCAGGCCCGCGAGTGCCATCACCGTGACTTCCCAATGCCAGATCGCCCACACGAATGTGGAGACGGCCCCGGCGTGAACGGCGAAATGTATTCGGACCAGGCGTGTTGACGCGAGCCGCCCTCCAAGCACGGCTGGGCCAAGCTGGTAGATCGCACCGAAAATCGCCGTGGTCAGCCACCCGATCACCGCCGCGTGCGTTGCTGCGACTGTGCGCGGCGCATTGATCGCGAGCAGCGTGTCGCCGTTGGAAAATGTGAGGATGAGCCCGGCTGCCAGCAGCCCCGCGGGGGCCGCGAGGAAGAAGGGTGCGACCAGGCCAAGCGCGGGCCCCCGCCCTGGTGCCGCAAGCGTCATGCCGTCGACCTCCGCACGGTGAGCACGTATGCGTCGTCACGGCCGTCGAACTCCCAGGTGTAACCCCGGCGCTCGAGCTCCGGATAGAGCAGGTGCGGCTCCCGGTCCATCAGGGCGACGACTTCGTCGTCCACGGCCAGGCCGCCTAGCGCGGCCAGGATGCGGACCATTGGCTCAGGCGGCTGCAGCCCGCGGTTGTCGATCTGAATCGTTGCCATATGACGACGATACCGCGATTGACTCGGTCCACTGCGACAAAAGTCACGTCGTAACCGGTTCTGGGGTTACTATTGGATGCGGGATCACGCTCCTGAAGCGTTGAGGAACCCCCTGCCGTAAGCCAGGAGCACGGCCGACGCCAGGAGTATGTAACTCGACCTTGAACGCGCCAGATTGCCACGTCTGGCCGTCAGTCCGTTGGTTTGGGCCCCAAGGGGCCGTGTCCCGTGCTCCGATCCCCGGCAAACATGAGGGACCGGCCGCAAGGCATCGGAGCCCGCACCGAATGGGGGCTTGTGATTATTGTCACAGTCCCCCCCGGAGCCCGGTCAGAGACTGGGCTTAAGAACGCGTCAAGCGCCCCGCGAGGTTGCCCACCATCCCCCGCACGGCGCCCAGACACCAACGAAACAGGGAGAACCACAGACCGATGAAGCTCAACACCTGGAAGAAGGCCTTCCTGGTCGGCGTTGCCGGCCTCCTCCTCGTCCCGCTTGCAGCAGCCTGCGGCGGGGACGACGACGAGGGCGGCTCGACCATTACTCCTGGCGCGACGGCGACCAAGGACGGCGATAACGGCGATAACGGCGACAATGGCGGCGAGGCCCGTGAGATCGAAGTCGTGATGACCGACAACATCTTCACGCCCAAGGAGATCAAGGTCCCGGTCAACACCACCATCAAGTTCACGGCGGCCAACAAGGGCACCGCGATTCACAACATGCACGTTCTCAGCAAGGACGCCGAAGGCAAAGATTTTTCGAGCGACCTGATCGTGAATGCCGGCGCCGCCAGCACCTTCGAAGCCAAGTTCACCAAGAAGGGCGTTATCGACTTCCAGTGCGACTACCACCTGCCAGAGATGGCCGGGAAGATCGTCGTCGAGTAGGCGCCACCCCCGAGGGTAATACGCGAGGCGCCCGCGTTCAGGTTTGGCGCTGACGTACCGGGGCCCAGGGGAAGGGCCCCGGCAACGAAAAGGAGAGAGAATCCAGTGGCAGTAACAAGGCGAGAACTCATTACAGGAGCGGCAGCCGGTGCAGCCGGCCTCGTCGTCGGCGGCGTCGTCGGCAAGGTCGCCGGCGATGACGACGGCGGCGGCGGCGGGAGTAGCGGCCTCTCTGGCGACGCCGGCGACATCGCAAACGCGCGCGGACTCACCGCTGATGACGTGGCGCGTGCGGTAAAGACCTTCGTCCCGCCGGGCCAATTCGACGAGTACTTCCTCTTCTGCTCTGATGGGCATGGGGGCCAGATCCTCGTCATTGGCGTCCCATCCATGCGCATCCTGAAGCTGATCGGCGTCTTCGCCCCCGAACCCTGGCAGGGCTATGGGTATGGCGCCGACTGGGGCGAGGAAGTCCTCGCCGCCGGGACCGACTTCAACAAAGCCACGTCGCCTGCGGGCGGTTCCCTGACCTGGGGCGACACGCACCATCCCGCCCTTAGCGAGACCAACGCCGAATACGACGGCCGCTATGTCTACATCAACGACCGGGCCAACGGCCGCATTGCGATGATTGACCTTCGCGACTTCAAAACCAAGCAGATCATCGACGTCCCCAACCTCGAATCGTCACATGGCGGCTGTTTCGTCACTCCCAATTCGGAGTACGTCCACATCTCGACGATGACGCCGACCCTGGTCGACCGGACCAACATCCACGGCGCTCTCGATAACTACGCCAAGGCGTTCCGGGGATTCTCGACTTTCCTGAAGATCGACCCGAACAACGGGAAGATGCTCCTCGATGAGAGCTTCCAGATAGAGCTCCCGCCCTACACCCAGGACCTTGCCGATAGCGGCAAGCTCGCCAGTGACGGCTGGGTCTTCATCAACTCCTACAACGCCGAAATGGCCGTCGGCGGCAACCTGGAAGGCAAACCCTCCATCGAGGCCGGTGCATCCCAGGGCGACTACGACTACATGCACTGCATCAACTGGAAGAAGGCCGAAGAGGTTGCGAACGCCGGGAAGACCAGCACGATCAACGGCATGAAGGTCATCTCGCTTGAGACCGCCGTCGCCGAGGGCTTGCTCTATCTCATGCCCGAACCGCGCAGCCCGCACGGTATCGATGTCTCGCCCAGCGGGACCTACCTTACCGTCGGCGGCAAGCTCGACCCGCACGTCACCATCTACAACATCGACAAGGTCAAAGCGGCCATCGACGCGAAGGACTACGAGAAGATCGACCAGTTCGGCGTCCCGATCCTCAAGTTCGACTCGGTCATGGAGGCCCGTATCGAGGTCGGTGCAGGCCCGCTCCATAGCCAGTACGACGATCAGGGCCATGGCTTCACGAGCCTCTTCGTCGAAAGCGCAGTGGCGAAGTTCACGCTCGGCAAGCCCGATTACGATGGGCCGGAGCCGTTCACCCTCGTCGACAAGCTACCCATCCACTACAACATCGGGCACCTCTGCACGATGGAGGGCGACACCGCCAAGCCTGACGGCAAGTACCTCGTCGCGCTCAACAAGTGGTCCATCGACCGCTTCCCGCTCGTCGGCACGCTGAAGCCCCAGAACTTCCAGCTTGTCGACCTGACCGGCGAGAAGATGGACATCATCACCGACATGCCCATCGGCATGGGTGAGCCCCACTATGTCCAGGCGATCAAGGCCGACAAAATCAAATCCTGGGAGGTCTACCCGCCCGGCACGAACCCGACCACCATGGAGGTCGACCCCAACGCGGTGGCAGCCGGGCAGGAAGCCATCACCCGCAGCGGCGACACCGTGACGGTCAAATTGACGCTCACGCGGAGCCGCTTCAAGCCCGACATCGTCAAGGTCAACAAGGGTGACAAAGTCGTTATGCACCTGACGAATATCGAGACCACGCCGGACGCGACCCATGGCTTCTCCATTCCGCGTTACAACGTGAACATTAGTCTCGATGCTGGAGAGTACACCAGGCTTGAATTTGTCGCCGACGTGGAGGGCTCGTTCGCGATGTACTGCACCGAGTTCTGTTCTGCGCTCCACCTGGAGATGCAGGGCTGGATACTCGTTGCAGGCTAAGTGACCGTCTTGGTGCCGGGCCGGGCTTATCCGGTCCGGCACCCTCCTGGAAAGGGGGAGTTCCGTGGTATCCAGGAGACAGTTTCTCTTCATGGCGGGCGGAGCCGTAACCGTCGTTGCCGCCGGAGCGGCAGGATTCACCCTCCTGCCCGGCGATGAGCCACAGACCGGCATACCGGAAATCAAGCTCGGAAAGCAGCAATGTGCCCGCTGCGGCATGGTTATTGCCGATGGCCGCTTCGCCTCCGCCTGGCGGGACACCGCCGGCAAGGCCCGGATCTTTGACGACCCCGGCTGCATGTTGCTCGACGCGCTCGAGTTCGCACCCGCGGAAGGCACCGAGTTTTGGACCGCTGACTACCGCGACGAAACCCTCATCGATGCAACCCTCGCTGCCTACGTCGTTTCCGACGCCATCCGCAGCCCCATGGCCTACGGGATCGCGGCCTTCGCGACCCGGGCCGCTGCCGATGGCGCCCTGGGCGAGCTTGGCGGAACCGTCGCGGACTGGCGCGGCGTACTACAGGAGATGGAAGGCCGCGCTTCATGACCACCCTCACCAAACCACAGGAATCCACGCACGAAGGAATGGCCGAAAGCTCTGTACGCTTCGAGAATCTCCGCTCGGACCGGCTCTGGGTCGGCTGTGTTGCCCTGGCAATTGTCCTGATGGTGGTGAGTTACTTCGTGCCCCTCTGGCACATGAGACTCCTTGCACCCCAATATCCTGCAGGTCTCGAACTCACCGCCTACGGCAACCGCATGGAGGGCGACCTCCAGGAAATCAACGCCCTAAATCATTACGTTGGCGTCAAGCCCATTGAGCCCGACTCGGTCTTCGAGCTGAAGCTCTTCCCGTCGGCACTCTGGGGGACGGTGGCAATCCTCATCGCTTCCGCGCTCCTGATGCGCCCCGGCCGGAAGCGCTGGCTCGTGGCCGCACTCTTGTGGGCCTTTCCGATTGGCTTACTCATCGACCTCCAGTTCTGGCTCTACAATTACGGGCATGACCGCGACCCTACAGCCCCATATCGCATTCCAGACTTCACCACCAAGGTCCTCGGGACAACCCACGTGGTGAACTTCACCAGTGAGACGATGGTCGCGGCTGGATTCTTCACGATGGTCGCCGCTGCCCTTCTCGTCACCGTCGGCCCCCAGACGGTCCGCTTCCTGCGCAACACCTGGCAAAACACCGGCACCCCGACGGCCGCGGCCGCGGTTATCGGGACGCTCCTTCTCGCCGGCGTGGCAGCATCGGGGCAACCCTCTGAAGCCAGCGCACAGCAGCCATCCATCGCATCCCT
>CAUJEQ010000002.1 GCA_963169135.1 Chloroflexota bacterium | reverse complement strand
GACCGGATGATAGGCGCCGCTCCCCTGGCGAAGGATCTCAATCTGGCGGGAGCTACTAGGCGAGAGCGTCATGGCATGTGCCCCTTTGGGAGGTGCCGACAGCCCGCTCGCGCGGGCTGCCGGAATCGTGCGGCTGGTTCCCAGCTCATCGCACCAGGATGGTGACACACATCGCAGCGGCATCCGATCCGATGTTGCCGCCACCGTTGTGCGCGAGCGCCACTTTTGCTCCGGCGACCTGGCGATCACCGCTCCGGCCCTGCAACTGCTCCGTCAGTTCGACGATCTGCGCGATCCCGGTCGCGCCGACCGGGTGTCCCTTCCGCAGCAGACCGCCCGAGGTGTTGACCGGGATGGTACCGCCGAGCCACGTCGCGCCGGAATCGACCATCGCACCACCTTCGCCCTTGGCGCAGAGGCCGAGCGACTCGTACGCCATCAGTTCCGCTGGCGCCGAGGCGTCGTGAACTTCCATGACGTTGATGTCGTGCGGCCCGACGCCGGACTCGGCGTAGGCCTCACTCGAACAGACCTCCACGAGACCAGGCTCATCTCCGCCGTGGTCCCATCCCGATCGGAGCACCATCGAGCTGATGCGGACGGGTGAGGTCAGCCCCATCTGGGCCGCCTTCCGCTCGCTGACGATGATGGTTGCCGCGGCGCCATCGCCGATCGGCGAACACATGGGCCGTGTCAGTGGTTCGGCGATCATCGGCGAATTCAGGACGTCTTCGATCGTGAGCTTCTCACGGAACTGCGCACGCGGGTTCAGGCTCCCGTGGAACGAGTTTTTCGCGGCAATCCGCGCGAAATGACGTTCGGTCGTGCCGTAGCGCTTCATGTGGTTACGAGCCGATGCCGCGTAGATATCCATGAACATCGAGCGGTTCTGGCCCGCACCCTCGGTCGCCTTGGCGGCGCCCGTCTCCTCGGCGCCCTTCTTCAGTCGCTCCATGATTTCCGCAAGCGCTTCCACGTCCACCGCGCCGCTAAAGGCAGCGAAGCTCTTCCGCTTGTCTTCGTCATAGAGCTTCTCGACGCCCAGCGCGAGCACCACGTCGTAGAGGCCGGCGGTTACCATCGCTGCTGCCTGGTGGAGGGCGGTTGAGGCGCTGGCGCAGGCATTCTCCACATTGATCACCGGGATTCTGCCGATGCCGGCCGAACGCAGGACAACCTGTCCGCGGATGCACTCCTGGCCCGTAACCAGGCCAGCCGCCGCGTTCCCGACGAACGCCGCCTCAATCTCGCTCTTGTCGATGCCGGCGTCCTTGATCGCGGCTTCAACGGCTTCGGCGCCGATGGACTTGAGTCCCCGGTCCAGCATCTTGCCGAAGCGGGTCATGCCCACCCCGGCCACGACGGCGTTCATCTTCATGGTGTTTGTCTCCCGCGGGTTAGATAAGACCGTTTCCCTTGATACCAAGGGCGTTCTTCAGGTAGTCCAGCTCGGTTTCGCGCCAGGGCGTAGGTGCCGGGCTCTGGATCAAGTGGTCAGCCTCGAGCTCCTCCACCACGGCCTGGCTGCGCGGGAAGGGCTTCCCGTAGCCGTTCATGTGATAGAGGCTCTCGAATGGCAGGCGAGGCCGCTGTCCGCCAGCCTCGGGGCTCTCGGCAGGATACCCCACCGTTTGGAGGATGAGAATCCGGGCACTCTCGGGCAGCCCCAGGTTCTTGTGCATCTTGTCCGTGTTCCCGCCGCCCAGCAGGCAGGTCCCGAGCCCCTGCTCGAACGCCATCAGCGTCGCCTGGGCGATGCCCTGGCCACAGTCCATCTCGTTCAGTCCCGGCGCCTTGAGCCGCTCGCGGATGCCATCGAAGAACGGGATGAGCTGGCGCTCCAGCGCGGCTTCCTTTTCGGCGCCGAACCCGAGCGCGCCCGCCTTCATCAGCTCACGGAGCCGGTTCGACTGATCGTCCACGGCCGCCGTTTCGACGTACCAGACGATCACCACAGGTGCGATCCGGATTTGGAACCCCGCCACCGGCGCCGTGATCGCGTCAATGACCTCCTGCGGTGCGCTGTCCTTGAATACCACCACCGCCCGTAGCGATTGGACGTTGCCCCAGTGCGAGGCGATTCGGGCGGCCTCCAGCATTCGCTGGATCTTCTCGGGTTCAACTGGCTTGTGGGGCAGCATGAACCTGATTGAGCGTCGCCGGCCGATGACCTCTCGAAGTTCCACGGGCTGTCCTCCTCCCGAGCGGAGCTAGAGTTTCGCCGCGCCGACGAGGCTCAGCAGGTCGTTACACCCATCCTCAATCATCGATGCCCGCGCATCCCGCATGATCTTCTCGATCGGGAAGTCCTTCGTCAGCCCATTCCCACCGAAGATCTGCAGCGCCTGGCTGGCTACCTCGAAAGCGGTTGTCGTGCCGAACACCTTCGAGGCAATCGAATACTGCAGGAGCGGCGGGTTGGTGGCGTTGTAATAGACCACCCGGCGGGCGAGTGAACGAGCTGCCTCGACCTGCATGAACATCTTGAAGATCCGGGCCTTCACGCTCTGGTGCTCAATGATTGGCACCCCGCCCTGCACGCGCGTCTTGGCGTAATCGAGGGCCAGCTCGTAAGCCGCCTTCGCTGTGCCGACGAAGATCGTCCCCATGCTTGCGTTTGCGCCGGTCAGGATCTGCTGCACGACCGCCGAGTAGTTTTCTTTCCCGATAACCATGTATTCGGCGGGGATGCGCACGTCGTCAAAGAAGATTTCGCCCTGGTTCAGGGCCCGCTGGCCGAGCTTGTTCGTCGGCTTCCCGCGCGACACGCCCGGCAGGTCGAGCGGCACCACCGCCACGCCTCCACCGCTGAAGCCCTGGTCTCCATCGATGGTGCAGAAGAGCGCCGCCACTGTCGCGATCGTTCCGTTGGACACCCACGCTGACTTCTGGCCACGGATGACGTAGTCATCACCGTCGCGCGTCGCAATGCAGTTCGCGCGGATGTCTGGGTCCGAAAAGTGCGGTTCGGTGACGGTCAGGCTGTCGCTGCCGTGGTCAGGCTCGGTCACCGCCCAACAGCCGATTTCGTCGGCGCCCCCACGGACATACCGGTCGATGAGTGCCGGGCGGCCAGACATCATCGCGAACGTCTTGTGAAAGTTGGCGACCCCAAGGCTGATTGCGAGTCCAGAATCGCCCCAGCCCATCTCCTCGCTGATGAGCGTCCGGATCTGTGTCCGCTCAAGGGGAGTGAGCTCCATGGTCGCCGTTTCCAGGTCGTTCAGGCCGACTTCGCGGTGCTTCTTGAAGACATCCCAGAGGATGGAGTTCGATGCGATCACGTCCTGTGGGTCCGCGAGCTTGTCGAGCTGTATGCCCGCCGGGCGCATAACCTCTTTCGCGAAACGATGGGCGGTGTCGCGGATGTCGCGAGCTTGTTCTGGGAGTCCAACTTCGATATCGGTGAGCACTGTGCACGGCCCCTGACTGCTATTGACCGCACCCTAGGCGGGGCAGTCACTGAATCTATATGACCGGGATCATGACGAGCCGGAGGCGCCGCCGCCTACCTTCGATTCAGCGGTCCGGCATATGCCTGTCCGCCGCACACGGAGAAGGAGCACACCATGTTCGCGCCATCGATCAATGTCGACCTCGAGAAGCTTCAGCAGTCTTCGGACGAGAAGCCGGCTCCTCGCAAGACCGCCAGCCGGGGACGCGCCGCCGCGGGCCGCAAGGCCGCTGCCGCGAAGTCCGAATCCGAAAAGAAGGAAGCTTAGGCCCAGGAGGCCGATCCATGGCCACTGTTGCTGCACCTCCCGCGCCGCTCAAGCGCCTGGCGCCACTCGATGCTGGCGCCAGGCTCGATGACCTGCTGTCCCGTCCCTACGAGTACCGCTCGTGGGAGGATGTCTATCGCGATCAGTGGACCTGGGATCGCGTCGTCAAGGTCACACACACACGCGTGAACTGCATTTCCGCATGCTCGATCGATGCCTACGTCAAAGATGGCATCGTCTGGCGCGAAGAGCAGAACGCCACCTACGAAAAGTCGTTCGCTGACGTTCCCGACTTCAACCCGCGCGGCTGCCCCATGGGCTGCGTCTACAGCTCGGTGATGTACGACCCCACCCGCATCAAGTACCCCATGAAGCGCGCCGGCAACCGCGGCGAAGGCAAATGGGAGCGGATCTCGTGGGACCAGGCTCTTACCGAGATCGCCGACAAGCTCATCGACGTTGTCGAGACCGACGGCTCTGAGTGCGTCGTCTATGACAACGGCACCACCAATCTGGACTTCGGCATCGGCTCGCCCATGGAGGGCCACCTCTTCACAGCGGGTGTCGGCAGCACCACCATCGACTCCTACGCGGGCGTCGGTGACCTCCCGGTGGGCCTCATCCAGACGTGGGGCCTCTATATGTCCGAAGGCACCGCCGATGACTGGTTCCTCTCGGACTACATCCTCATCTGGATAGGCAACCCCTCGTACACGAAGGTCCCCGAAGCTCACTTCATGTGGGAAGCGCGGTACCGCGGCGCGAAAGTCGTCAGCATCGCCCCCGACTACAACGCTTCGACCGTGCATGCCGACCGCTGG
>CAUJEQ010000001.1 GCA_963169135.1 Chloroflexota bacterium | reverse complement strand
CCACCCACCACCCCACCAGGGTGGCTTTCCTTCCCGCATCCTTCTGGTACCCACGCCCGTAAGGGCCTAGAGGGAAACCAATTGCTTATACAGTTTCCCCACTCTCCAAACTGTCTCGTATGTCTTCGGACCTGATCAGCGTTGACATGCACATGCATGCATGGATGATCAAATCATGCGCACGACGATCGAGATCGATGAGGGGAAGCTCCGAAAGCTCCGAGAGCTGGCAGCACGACCGGGGGAGCGGGGGTATTCGCGCCTGATTGACGAGGCGCTGGATGCGTACCTCGCCGAAGAAGGGGCCGGCTTCGATCACAGGAGCGACGCAGCGAAGGAAGCTCGCATCGCCAGGCTGCGGGCGCTCGATGGGAGCATCGGCGAAGAGGAAGCCGAAGCCTGGAAGGCACGGATTCGCGAGTCGAGGCGGCAGTGGCGGACGCGCTGATCGACAGCGACGTGCTGATCGACGTCCTCAAGAGCGACGTAGCGCGGCTGTGTGGATCGCCGACTGCAGCCGGGACAACCTGCTCATCACGTCGGCCGTCAACGTGTTCGAACTGGCACGCGGCTGGGACTCGCGGAGGGCGACGGACGCGGGCATGCTCCTCTTGCGCGAGTTCATCATCCTGCCGCTGGATACGCGCTCGGCGCTGGAAGCCTCGTTGATCGACACGGAGCTCCGGCGGCGGGGAACGCCGCTGGACGCCGGAGACCTACTCATCGCCGGGGTGGCACGGGCGAATGGGCTGGCAGTCATCACGCGGAACGTGCGGCATTTCGCCCGGATTGAGAGGCTTGAGGTAGTTGCCCCGACGGTTACCTGAGCGCGCGCTGTGCCGCGCGGACGGTATTCACCAGGAGCATGGCCACCGTCATCGGGCCAACGCCGCCTGTATACGGGGTCACCCAGGAGGCGACTTCGCGGACATCCATCGAGGCGTCGCCAACGAGGCGATAGCCACTCGGACGGTTGGGGGCATCGACCCGGTTCACGCCGACATCGATGACCACGGCGCCGGGCCGGACCATCTCCTTCGTCAGGGTGTTGGCGCGGCCGGCAGCCATGACGACGATATCGGCCTGCCGGGTATGGACGGCGATATTGGGGGTGGCGGTATGGCAGATGGTGACCGTCGCGTTGCCGCCCTTTGCCTTGTTCGAAAGCAGGACGGCAAGGGGCCTGCCCACCAGGGTGCTCCGGCCGACCACGACGACGTGCTTGCCCGCGGGGTCGTTGCCCGTGCGCAGGAGCAACTCAACGACGCCGTTGGGGGTGCAGGGGATGGCGCCGGTGAGTTCCCCGCGGAGCAGGCGGCCCAGATTCTTCGGGTGGAGGCCATCGGCGTCCTTTGCGGGGTCCATGGCGTCGATCACCGCGAGCTCATCGATGTGCTTGGGGAGGGGGAGTTGGGGGAGGATGGCGTGGAAGCGGGTGTCCGCATTGATGCGGTGGACCAACGCAACCAGTTCGTCCTGAGTGGTGGACTCCGGGAGGCGGAAGGTCTCGGAGAAGATGCCGGCCTCGACGCAGGCGGCCGTCTTCATGGCGACGTAGCTGATGGAGCCGGCGTTGTCACCAACGATAATGGCGGCGAGCCCGGGAGTGACACCTTTCGCCTTGAGCGCAGCAGCATCACGAGCGACTTCGGCCCGGATTTCGGAAGCGATAGCGGTGCCGTCGATGAGTTGTGCAGCCATGAAACGAGGATAAGAGGAAAGTGGAAAGAGGGAAGCGACGAGACTTGTCGCGATCGTGTCGCACAATCAGAGCATGGCGACATTTGCACGACTTACCGGAACATCCTTCACCTCCAAATCGTTCGACATCGAAACCCGGTGGCCCGCGGCGTGCTTCTACGACGACCCGCGGATGCGGCGAACTGAGCTGGGCTGGCTCGACTACCTGGGTGCGATGACCGCCGCCGAGCTCCGGGAATTTCGGGACCAGCATCAGCTGAAAGGCCGGGACCCGAGTCTCGACCGCATCCTGAACAGCGGCTGGACGGGGAAGGTGCTCATCCAGTGCCTCGAGTGGGAAGGTTACAACTAAGCCCGGGTGCCAGGCGCCCACCTGCTGCGGGACGCGCGAAGGGGGGCGGTCGCGTAGGATCGAGCGTCTATGGTGACCAAGTTTGCCCATGGCATCGACATCGTGGAGATAGATCGCGTGGCTGATGTGATCGCGCGGCATGGTGACCGGTTCCTGAACCGCGTGTACACGCCCGACGAGATCGCGCACTGCCGCGGGCGAGTCCCTGAGCTGGCAGCCCGGTTCGCCGCCAAGGAAGCCGTGATGAAGGCCCTGGGCACGGGCGTGCGGGGCGTCGGCTGGAGGGACATCGAGGTTCTGCCGAACCGGCGCGGGAAGCCTCTCGTGTTCCTGTATGGGCGGGGGGCGAAACGAGCTGAGGACATCCAAATGCGCGGGCTGGAGATCTCGATGACGCATTCACGCGACTTCGCGATGGCCTCCGTGGTCGGCGAACGGGCGATGACGGAAATCGAGGACACGCCGCGCCGGGGCGAAAACGCGCTCCGGCTCATCCGGGAACGGGGACTGCGATGAAGCTCGTGACCCGTGCGCAGATGCGCGAACTCGAGGCGGCGGCGGTCGCGGCCGGCAGTTCCGAGGTCCAGCTGATGGAAGAGGCGGGGCTGGCGGTGGCCCAGGAGGCCTGGATGCTCCTGGGTTCGCTCGAAGGGCGGAAAATTGTGGTGCTGGCCGGACCGGGCAACAACGGCGGCGACGGCCTGGTGGCGGCGCGGCACCTCTTCGACTGGGGTGCGGAGCTACTGGTCTATCTCCCGAGGTGGCACCGTGTGGAAGAGCGTTTCGAGGAGTTGCGCCAGCGCGAGATCCCGCTCCTCGATGGACGGGACGACCCGGATCTCGGGCAGCTGGAAGCTGTGCTCGGCGCCGCCGACCTGGTGATCGATGCGCTCCTTGGGATTGGACAACAGCGGCTGCTGGATGATGCCGAGCCGATCGCGGTCGCTCTGGAGAAACTCGGGGCCGCCCGGCAGGGATTTCAACCGCCAAAACTGGTGGCCGTGGACATGCCTACCGGCATGGATGCTGACTCTGGCTCGGTCGATCCGCGGACCGTCACGCCGGACATCACGGTGACGTTCGGGCTCCCGAAGGTGGGAATGTACCAGGCCCCGGCGAGCAGCCACCTCGGGAAGGTGCAGGTCATCGACATCGGCATCCCGAAGGCTGCCATGGAGGCAGTCGGGCTCGAACTGCTGACGACCCGCTGGGTGCGCGCCCACCTGCCGAAGCGGCCCGAAGACGCGAACAAGGGGACGTTCGGAAGGGTGCTAGTCGTCGGAGGCTGCCGCCGCTACCTCGGGGCGGTGCAACTCGCAGCGACCGCCGCCTACCGGGCCGGGGCGGGCCTGGTGACGATAGCCTGCCCGGACGCGATCGTGGCTGCGGTCGCGCCGGCGATTGCGGAAGCGACCTGGCTGCCCCAACCGTCTGCCGACGACGGTGGGCTGAGCGAGGGCGCCGCGACCGGGCTCCGAAACACGTGGCCAGAGTATAGCGCAGTGGTCTTTGGGCCAGGGATGGGGAACACAGAGAACACGCGCGCGCTGACCTGGGCGACCCTTCCGGACCTGGCGGATGCCGGAAACGGGACGGTCATCGACGCGGATGCCTTGAACGCGATCGCGGGATTGGACGACGGCCCGGAACGAGTGCCGGCCAACGCGGTGCTGACGCCACATCCTGGGGAGATGGCAAGACTCATGCGGACGACGGTGGCGGACATCCAGGCGCGGCGGCTGGAGGTCGCGAAAGAAGCGGCTGCCAGGTATGGCTGCGTGGTGGTGTTGAAGGGTGGGCACTCCGTGATCGCGGCGCCGGGCGGGGAGGCGTGTCTCAGCCCGTTCGCGAACCCTCTGCTGGCCACGGCGGGGAGCGGCGACGTGCTCTCGGGGATGATCGGCGCGTACCTGGCGCAGGGGCTGGGGCCGTTCGAGGCGGCCTGCCTGGGCGTCTACCTGCACGGCGCAGCAGGCGAAGCGCTGAAGGACGAATACGGCGAAGCGGGCCTGCTGGCTGGCGAAATCGCGGGCCGGTTGCCGCGGGTGGTCAAGGACGTTTCCCTCCCGTGATGTACACTGGCGCCCAGCCGTGACGATGAACACGTCCCCTTCCGGCCGCCGGGTGGTTGTCACCGGGGTCGGCATGATTACCGCCCTGGGACATAACGCCTGCGACAACTGGGCCGAACTGGTCGATGGGCGCTCGGGCATCCGCCGCATCAGCCTGTTCGACCCGGCGGGCTATGGATCGCAGGTGGCCGGCGAGGTCCCGGAGTTCGACCCGGGGCAGTACATGGACCGCAAGGAAGCGCGCCGCGCGGACCGGGTAACCCAGTTCGCGTTCGTCGCCGCGGACGAAGCGCTGAAGCAGGCACGTTACGACGCAGCGGCCAACGGCACGGACATGGCCGTGATCATCGGGACCGCGATTGGCGGCATCACGACGCTGTCGCAGGAGTACGAAACGCTGATGGCCAGGGGGCCGGGGCGCGTGAGCCCCTTCCTGATGCCCATGATGCTTTCGGACATGACGAGCGGACAGTTGAGTATCAAGCTCGGCGCGAAGGGCGTGAATTACGCCCTCATTTCGGCGTGCGCCAGCGGCGCGGACAGCATCGGCGAAGCCGCGAACATCATCCGGCGGGGCGACGCGGAGATCGCACTGGCCGGCGGCACCGAGGCCGCTATCACGCCGATCTGCATGGCGGGGTTCTCGGCAGCGAAGGCGCTGACCACGAGCAACGATGACCCGGCGCGGGCGTCGCGGCCGTTCGACAAGACCCGCGACGGGTTCGTCATGGCCGAGGGCGCCGGCGTGATCGTGATCGAATCGGAGGAGCACGCCCTGGGGCGCGGCGCGACGATCCTGGCCGAGTTGGCCGGCTATGGCGCGACCAGCGACGCGTTCCACATCACGCAGCCGGCCGAGGATGGCGCCGGGGCAGCGCGGGCGATGCGCAAGGCGCTGGCGGAGGCTGGTTTGCAGCCCGACGACATCGACTACCTGAACGCCCACGGCACCTCGACGCCGATGAACGACAAGCTCGAGACGCTGGCGATCAAGAAGGTCTTCGCGGAGTACGCGTATGAACTGCCGGTGAGCTCGACCAAGTCGATGACGGGTCACCTGCTGGGGGCCGCCGGCGCGGTCGAAGCGGGCTATTGCATCCTGGCGCTCCAGAACCAGGTGATCCCGCCGACGGCGAACTACGTGACTCCGGACCCGGAGTGCGACCTGGATTATGTGCCAAACACGGCGCGGTCGGCGCAGCTCGAGGCGGTGATGACCAACTCGCTCGGGTTCGGGGGGCACAACGCAAGCCTGATTTTCCGGAAGTACAGGCCGGCGCAATGACGCAGGTGGCGGGGCTGCCGAAACCGCGCTGGCGTCTCCGCGACCCGTACGCCCACCAGAACGGCATCCCCAGCTTCCCCCCTATCGTTGCGACGGTGCTGGCCGCGCGAGGGATAACCACACGGACGCAAGCCGACCTGTTCTACAAGCCGCACCTGGCCGAGGACTACGACCCCCTGGAACTCCCCGGCATGATCGAGGCAATCACGCGCGTGCGCCAGGCGGTCGCGGATGGCGAGACGATCGCCCTCTACGGCGACTTCGACGTCGACGGCGTGACCTCGGTGGCGGTGCTGCACGAAGGCCTGAAGCCGCTCGGCGCTCGCTGCATCAACTACATCCCCGACCGGTTCGCGGAGGGCTACGGCCTGAACTTCGGCGCTGTGCAGCGTCTGCGCGAGCAGGGCGCCCATCTGCTGGTGACGGCCGACTGCGGCATCTCGTCGGTGGCGGAAGTGGCGTTCGCGAATGAGCTAGGCCTGGACGTGATCATCCTCGACCACCACACGGTGCCGGACGTGCTGCCGCCCGCGCTGGCGGCGGTGAACCCCAAGCGGACCGATTCGCCCTACCCGTTCGACGAGCTGGCCGCGGTGGGAGTGGCCTACCGGTTCTTGCAGGTGCTGTACGAGGCGTGCGGCCGGACGCTCGACGACAGCTCGTTCATCGACCTCGCGGCGCTGGGGACGGTGGTCGACGTGGCGCCGCTGTTCGATGAAAACCGCCGGATCGTAACGGAAGGCATCGCGCAGATGCGGCAGGGCCTGCGGCCGGGGCTGGAGGCGCTGGCGAAGGTCTCCGGGACGGCGGCGGAACGCTTCACGGCCGAGACGCTGGGGTTTGCCATCGGGCCGCGGATGAACGCGGCGGGGCGGTTGGCGCACGCCAACATCGCGCTAGACCTGATGCTGGCACAGAACAGCATGCTCGCCGGGGGCCTGGCGGCACAGCTCGACGCGCTCAACCGGGAACGGCAGCGACAGACCGAAGAAGCCATGGCCATCGCCGAGGAGATGCTGGGGGCGAGCGACGACCCGCTGATCATGGTGGCGAGCGAGCACATCTCGCCGGGGATCGTGGGGCTCGTGGCCTCGCGGCTGGCGGAGCGGCGGAACCGGCCGGCCATCGTGCTTTCGAAGGGTCCGGATGAGAGCCGCGCCAGCGCGCGGAGCGTGCCGGGGTTCGACATCGTGGGCGCGATCCGAAAGGAGAAGACGCTGCTCGTGCGCCATGGCGGTCACCGGGCGGCGGCCGGGTTCACCGTGCGTAACGAAGACCTGGACATCCTCCGCGACCGGCTCATCAACACGGCGGCCGAACAGCTCGGGTGGGAGCCTCCGCGGAGGCTCATCGAGATCGACGCGGAGGCTTCGCTGGCGGACCTGACCGGGCTCGAAGTGAAGGGGCTGATGCGGTTCGAGCCCTGCGGGCAGGGCAACCGGAAGCCCGTGCTGCTGAGCCGCGGGGTGCAGCTGAAGGACGCGAAGCCCGTGGGTTCGGACCAGGCGCACCTTCGGCTGATGGTGAAGGACGGGCCGGTGACATGGCGAGGGATCGCCTTCCGGCAGGCTGAGGCGGAGCTCGACCGCGAAGTGGACATCGTCTACTCGCTGCAGCGCGACTGGCGGGGCGACGGGGTGGAGATCGAGGTGCTGGACATCGCGCCTAGCGCGGAAAGGCGGCCGCTGGAGCGCGGGGTGTGAGTTGGCCGTTGGTCGTTGGCCGTTGGTCGTTGGCCGTTGGCCGTTGGCCGTTGGCCGTTGGCCGTTGGCCGTTGGCCGTTGGCCGTTGGCCGTTGGCCGTTGGAGAACGGAACACACAGCGTCGCCGGTGGTCAACCGGGGCGGTGAACCCGCTGCGGTCCGGGAACAATCAGGTGCTTTGATACGTCCTTCTGATGTGCGCTATCGTGCTGGCGCGCCCAGCGTTGAGAAGCGCCCCCCCCGAGCGGGAGGGCGAAGGAGGAGACGGTGGCGATGGAAGGCCTTACCGAACGTGAACGCGAGGTGCTGCGGTTGCTCGCGCTACAACTGAGCAATGAAGAAATCGCGGAAACGCTCTGCATTAACCGGCGAACGGCGGAAACGCACGTTGCGCACGTGGTGGCGAAGCTGGGGGTGGCGAACCGGCGGGAGGCCGGCAGGCTGGCTCTTGGGCTTTTCGACGAGCGAAAAGATCAGTAGTGGCTACGGATGCGGAGGCATGGTGCCGCCCACAAGAATGGCGTCCAACTCACTGTGG